>VGYV01001055.1 GCA_016872855.1 Planctomycetota bacterium | reverse complement strand
ATTACAAGCGGTTGACAACGCGCCCAGGGGCTTGGGGTAGTATCCAGGTGAGCGCCGTGCCGCGCCCCGGAGGCAGCTCTCACGGCAGCCAGGGGCTGCCGCGGAAGGGGAGGATCGGATGGCTGGATGAATGGAGGGTTGGCGGGCACCCATCCACCCATCCATTCATCCACCCATCCCCGCCTGACGCGGGTGAGTCACACAAAGGAAGGTTCCGCAGCGATGTCTAGCCGCACCGTTCCGCCCCGCAGACGCGCCGGCTTTACCCTCGTCGAGGTGCTCGTGGTCATGGGCATCCTCGTCCTGCTCCTGGCCGTCCTATTCCCCGTCTTCAACGCCATCCGCCGGAACCAGAAGATACGCCGCACCGAGGCCACGGTCGGGGCCATCGCCAGCGGCATCCAGGCATATCAGACCGACTGGGGGGTCTACCCCCCCTGCGAGTTCGTGGATGAGCCACTCAACCGCGGCAACCGCTCGCTCATCGTGCTCCTCAACGTCAAGGGCGGCGCGCGCGCCCCCTACCTCCCCTCCGCCTTCTACGAGGACGGGGAGATTGACCGGCCGCTCCTCCTCGATGAGTGGGAGCACCCGCTGATCTACTTCGACACCTCGGCGATGAAGGACACGACGGCTCACATCTACGATATCCTCGGGCCGTGCAGCGTGCGGCCCGCCAAGGGCACGACCGACTACCGGAACTTCGGCCGCTTCCAGCTCTGGTCCTGCGGCCCCAACGAGCGGAACGACGACGGTCGAGGCGAGGCCGAAGGGGCGGACGACGTTGCGGCGAAGTAGGCCGCCACGTGACAGAGGAGACGACGTGAACCGCGCGCCTGCTCCCCTCAGTCCCGAAGGGACAGCAGATCGGGGCGCACCGACGCCACAGTCCCAAAGGGACAGCAGTGGGTTGCCGGCGGCTTCAGCCGCCGGATCGGAGGCGCACCCACGGCGCAGTCCCGAAGGGACGGCAGAAGCGCCCCCCGCTCCCCCGCGGGCATCCTCTCTGCCGTCCCTTCGGGACTGGGCGGCCTCCGCGCCCTGTCCGGCGGCTGAAGCCGCCGGCAACCCCCTTTGCTCCCTTCGGGAGCAGGACCGCGCTCCCTTCGGGAGCAAGACGACGCGGCAGTCGACTCTTTGTGCCGACACTTGTCGGGCGTGGTGCCAAGCGAGAGGCCCGAGGGCTTAGCGAGTGCGTGATGTGTGACAAGAGGCATCAGATGGTCAATCGGCAATCGGCAATCGGCAATCGGCAATCGGCGGCTACCCTCGTCGAGCTTCTCGTCACGATGGGCGTTGTCGCCATCCTCATGCTCGGCGGCGTGGCAGTCTACTACCGCATGAACCGCGGCCTCGCGCTCCAGTCCGCCACATCGAGCATCGAGTCGGTCCTCCGCGCAGCCAGGGCCGGCGCCATCCACGAGCGCGGCCCTGCCGTCGTCGTGGCCGAGCCGCAGCCCGACAACCCGGCCCTCGTCGGCTCCGTCTACGCCCTCGGCCGCCAGACGGTGAGCAACTGGCACTTCGAGCATCCCTCCCAATTCCTCGGTGGGAGGATTCTGGGCGCGCTCGGCCAGGAGGCCGTTGTGAAGGAGGGGACCGAGGGGCACGCTCCCGGACAGATCGGGACGGCGCTCTCGCTCGCGGAGGTGAGCGGCGCGAGCACTCGCCTCGAGGCCAGTTCGCCCTATCTCGATGGCTTGCGCGAGGGGGTGTTCATCGAGTGCTACGTCTGCCCCCAAGCGGCCCCCAACGGCAGCTCGGTGCCCATTGTGACAAAGGACACCAGTGCCTCATCCCCCTACTGGCTCCAGTTGGTGGCGACCGACAGGAAGGCCTTTGTGCTTCAGGGCGGCGTGAGGTTGGAGGGCGGCTCGACAGCCGACGTCCGCAGCTCCGCGGACCCTGTGCTGGCCGA
>VGYV01001054.1 GCA_016872855.1 Planctomycetota bacterium | reverse complement strand
TCCTGGCTCTTCCCTGCTCGCGGCTCGTAGCTCGGCGCTCCTTGCTTCTGATTCTTCCCTGCTCGCGGCTCGTAGCTCGGCGCTCCTTGCTTCTGATTCTTCCCTGCTCGCGGCTCGTGGCTCGCCGCTCGCGGCTTTCCTAGGGGCTTTGCATGAACGAAATCCTCGGCCTTCACTACGCCATCTGGATCGTCGTCATCCTCTACTTCATCGGCATGCTCGCCCTCGGCTGGTGGAGCAAGCACGAGGCGAAGGGACGCGAGGGCTTCCTCCTGGGCAAGCGCCAGTTCGGCGTGCCCATGATGGTCATGCACGCCTTCGGCGCAGGCACCCACCCCGGCGACGTGACGGGCGTGATGAGCGCCACGGTGAAGTCGGGGGCCTCGGGCATCTGGGTCTCCTGGATGTGGATGTTCGGCACGCCCTTCTACTGGCTCATCGCGCCGATCATCCGCAGGATGCGGTGCCTGACGCTGGCCGACTACTTCGAGGAGCGGTTCGGGAAGGCGGCGACGATTCTCTACGTGGTGATGGCCACCATCGGCATGACCGTGGCCACGGCGAGCATGCTGCTCGCCACCTCGCGCACGGTGCAGGGGATGATGGGCAAGGCCGAGGTAGCCGAGGTCAAGCCGGCGGCCCCCGCGCAGGCCGAAACGGCCGCCGCCGAGGCCGCGAAGGCGGCGGAAGAGAAGCGGCCCGAGTGGGCCGCCCGAGGCCTGCCGAAGGGCCAGGCCGACATGTGGTTCTACGGCATCCTGCTCGTCACCACCGCCGTGTTCCTCATCTACAGCTACTGGGGAGGGATCATCGCCGCGATTCGGACGGACTTCGTCCAGGGGCTGATGATCATCGCGCTCTCGTTCCTCGCCATTCCGGCCGCGCTCCGGCTGCCGGAGGTCCTGGGGTGGACTGGCGCCGTGCACAAGCTGGCCGGGGGGTGGGAGTGCGACATCGAGGGCGAGAAGTTCACCCTGACAGGGCTGGGGCAGGAGGGGGGCAAAAGCCGCTGGCGCCTCGACGCTCGCGGCGAGACGCTCCCCATCGAGATGCCCGCCGGCAGCACCGAGCGGCACGCGTGGGCGCTGGAGGCCAAGGGCGAGAAGGTGCTCCTCGCCGCCCGCCGCGACGCCTCGGGCGTGACCCACTGGGAACTCGAGGCAAAGGGGGAGAAGCGCACCCTGCGGGGCCTGGGCCGCCGCCAGGGCAGCTATCTGAGCCTGTTCGACCCCACGCTGTTCTCCCTCTCTGCCGTGCTGGTGCTGTGCATCAGCGCCCCGATCTCGATGCTGGCCCAGCCCCACCTGATGACCGTGTGCGGCGCCGGCAAAACCGAGTGGGAGGGCCGCATGGGCTTCACCTACGGCAACGTCCTCAAGCGCGTCTGCACCATGGGCTGGTGCATCCTCGCCCTCGTGTGGCTCGTGTTCCTCTTCGAGACGGGCGAGCGGGTGGAGCCGGACGCGGCGTTCGGCGATTCGGTCCGGGCGCTCCTCAGCCCCGTCCTCCAGGGCCTGATGCTCGCGTGCGTCATGGCCGCAGGGATGTCCACCGGCTCCGCCATCCAGGTGACGGTCGCCGGCCTGTTCTCTCAGAGCATCTACCGCCACTACATCCGCCCCGACGCCGACGAGGACCGCGTGGTGCGGGTGACGAAGCTCACGGGCCTCGTCATCATCGTCGCGGCGACGGGTATGGCCATCTACCTGCGCCACAGCGTGGTCAAGGCGATTCTGGACTACTTCACCATCATGACCTTCATCGGCATCGCCTCGGCGATGGGCATCCTGTGGCGGCGGATGAACCAGGGCGGCGTCTTCACAAGCCTCGTCCTGGCCGCCGCTGCGTTCGTGGCGACCCGCTACGTCATCTACTGGCACCAGTCGGGCCTCGTGGCGAGCGGCCTCCTGTCGGTGGCCGCCGAC
>VGYV01001053.1 GCA_016872855.1 Planctomycetota bacterium | reverse complement strand
TCCTGGCCGACGACGGCCGGCACGCCGGCGAAGAGCCGCTCGCCGAGCGAGATGTCGAGTTCCTCGCGTAGGGCGGCGAGGGCGGAGTCGAGCGTGAGGTCGAGGTCCATCCCCTCCCCCACCATGTAGACGCCGCCGCGCATGAGGCCGGGCTCGGCGCCGACCTTGACGCTCTTCGCGCCCGATTCGCGGACGACGGCCTCGACCGTCACCCTGTCGCGATCGGCGCAATAGAGGGTGCCGGCGACGCCGCGGGCGCAGGCTCGACGCACCTGGGCGGCGAGCCAGCGGCCGTAGTCGAAGCCCTGGGCCGCCAGGGCGCGGTCGCGCACGCCGTCGAAGATGGCGTTCAGGATTTCGTTCTTGGCTTCGAGCGCCTTCATCGTGTGGTCGGCGCGGCGGGTGTTGAGCTCGCGCTCGACGGCGGCCTCGGCCTCAGCCTTGCCGGCGGCGAGGGCGCGCTGCTGCTCGTCGCGGAGGGCGGCGGAGCGGCGCTCGAGTTCGGCCCTCGCCTCGGCCTCGGCTTTCGCGATGATCTCCTGGGCCTCGGCCTCGGCGCTGGCCAGGATCTTCTTCTCCACGTCTTGGAGCGACAAGGCAATCACCTCCTGAGCGCTCAGCCGCCGACCTTCATGGCCGTGATCCACATGATGAAGAGGATGGAGGCGAGGAGGGCGACGACGGCATAGGTCTCGACGAGGGCGGGGATGAGGATGGAGCGGCCGCTCTCCTCGGGCCGGCGTGCGGTCATCGAGATGGCGGCGGCGGATGCCTCGCCCTGGTAGACGGCGCTGCGGTACTGGACGATGCCGGCGCAGATGCCGACGGCCATGAGCGCGACGCCCATGAGCGGCGTCACCTTGAGCGCGCCGCTGAGGAGCCCGGTCTGCGCCGCCATGAAGATGGCGATGATGAAGCTGTAGAAGCCCTGGGTGCCGGGCAGAGCCATGAGCACCAGGAGCTTCCCGAACAGCTCGGGCTTCTCCGAGAGCACGCCGGCGGCCTGGCCGCCCGCGATGCGGATGCCGCGGGCCGAGCCGACGCCGCCGAACATCACGGCGCACATCGCGCCGATGACGGTCCAGCCCGCGCCCGTCTTCAAGAAGTACTGCGTCACAAAGTCTTCCATGCGATGCCTACCTCCAACAAGGGATGAATGGATGAATGGATGGGTGGATGGGTGTCGGGCAGTCCTGCATCCATCCACCCATCCAAACATCCTCTCAGGAATTGGCCGCGGCGTCCTCCGACAGGATCCGAATCCGGCTGCTCGTGGCCCCCAGTGGGGCGAACCGCTGGGCGCCGGGCTCATAGAAACGGCCGAAGAACTCCACGAAGATCAAACGTGCCGAGTGGATGAACGCGCCAAGGGCACTCAGCACGAGGTTGAACAGATGGCCGACGATGGCGAAGGCTACGAAGACGAGGAAGCCGATGAGCACGATGTCGAACCGCAACAGGTCGGCGATGATGTTCACGGCCATGCCCACAATCGTCGTCGTGAGGCCGAGCGCCAGCAGGCGGCTGTAGGAGAGCGTGTCGCCAATGAAGGAGACGCAGCCGTAGGTGCCGACGATGCCGTAGAGGCTGACGAGGCCGACCACGAGCTTGCCGACCAGCGACTTCTCCTTCCGCCCCTGCGTGAGCACCAGCCCCGCCGCGCCGATCAGCGCGAGCCAACTCCCCGCCCGCGACACCCAGGCGGGCGCGGCCGGGGCGAAGAAGGCGGCGATCAGCAGCACCAAGCCGGGGAGCAGGAGGAGCCAGAAGCCGCCGTCGAAGAGCGCGCCCCACTTGTCGCCCTGGCGCCACGCGCCGTACATCCGCATCGTCACGCCCCAGAACTGGTTGGCGAGGCCCAGCATCAGCGCGATCCCGAGGGCCACCAGCGGCTTGTCCAGCGGGTCGAGCGCGGCCCACCCGAAGAT
>VGYV01001052.1 GCA_016872855.1 Planctomycetota bacterium | reverse complement strand
CCCTCAAGGCCTTCGGCCTCCGGCCGCAATGCCTCGCCCGCCAGCGCGATGGCCAATAGGACGACGGCGAGGGCTGCTCTCAACATGGCGGGCCTCCTTTCAGCCGGGAGGCGCGACGTGCTCCTGCACGACGCGCCTGGCATTGAGGCAGAGCACCTTGCGCTTGAGGTCGTCGGGGACGCGGGCGTAGAGGATGGGGCCGAGGCCGAAGGCGATGTCGAGGTCCGTGAAGTCGGAGCCATAGATGATCTTGTCGGGGTCGAGGAGCTGGCACATCTTCTCGAACTGGCCTTTGTGAAGGACGGCGCACGTGTTCTGGTAGACATTGGGCAGGCGGTTCACTGCGTCGGCGAAGTCGGTGGAGGCGTGGCCGATGATGAAGCAGGCGCGTGGGAAGTCGGCCGCCCACTGGCGAAGCTTGGCCGGGTCGTCCCAGGAGTGGTTGAGGATGGGGCAACCGCGTTCGTCGGCCCAGGCGAGGATGGGCGTGATGTCGGTGTTGGCCGTGGTGCGGCCCTGGTAGTGTGGGATGAGCTTGATGCCGCGCAGGCCGGCGGCCCAGCACCGGTCCAGCTCGCCGAGCCAGAGCTGGGGGTAGTTGGCATTGAGGGTCGTGAAGCCGACAAAGCGGGTGGGGTGCTTGGCCACGAGGCGGATGATGGCGTCGTTGCCGATGGTGTAGTCGGACCCCACGCCAGTGAAGGAGAAGGTGAAGGCGAGGGCGATGCCGTAGCGGTTCATCTCACGGACGACCGCCTCGTCGGTGCTGTAGGGGATGTGGTAGTAGGTGAAGCCCGGCTCGAAGTGCGAATGGGTATCAATGATCTCCTCGCCAACCGGCAGGATGCCTCGGCGCGCGCGTTCCAGAATCGTGTCTTCCATCGTCCTCGTCCTCGTCGTCCTCGTCCTCGATTCCGCGTGCAAGTATGCACGCCCTACCGCATGATCCCCGCCAGAAGCGAGTCGAGGTTTCCCGACGCGATGGCAGCCTTGGCCTCGTTGGGGATTTCGGCGAAGCGGAGCATGGCGACGGGGATCGCGGGGTCGAAGGCCGGGATGTTGGTGCCGAAGATGAGCCGCCCCGCCCCAAACTCGGCGACGATGTGGTCGAGGTTCTTGTAGAGCCACATGGCGGAGGTGCAGACGCGCAGGTTCTCGCAGGCCGCCAGGGCGCGGAAGAGCATGCGGTTCGAGCGGATACGGTACTCAGTGGTGATGATGGGCAGGTCGCAGAATGCCCGGCACACGGCGATGAGGCCCTGCCAGTCGGTCTGGAACTGGCCGTAGTTGGTATTCGACGCGAAGTCCACGAGGAGGGGCATGCGATGCTCTTGCATCACCTCGCAGAAGTCGCCGATGGCGTGGACGCTGAGGGGGACGAAGTAGTCGCTGGGATAGTAGCGGAGGATTCGGACGCCGACGGCGACCGCGGCACCTACGAACCGAGGGGCGTCGGACTTGCGGCCGACGGAGGGGACGAAGCTCCAGGCGGGGACAAGGCGATGAGGCTGGGTTTCTGGCAGTTGTGGGCGGGGCCTCCGCGCCCCGCGCTCTGATTGTGGGCGGGGCCTCTGCGCCCCGCGCGGGGCAGAGACGCCCCGCCCACAGAAGCGGAGGGTCTCGGGGTTCCCGATGTTGGGGTGGGCCTGACGCGCGGCGTAGTGTGTCACAACGGCGCGGGAGATGCCGTAGTGGTCCATCTCGGCCAGCAGCGCCTCGGGCGAGTCGTACCACTCGGCGGCCGGCTGCACCGGCTTGCCGACGTGGGCGTTGAGGTCGAACAGTGTCAGCTCATCCATTGGCGGCCGCCTGCGGGCACGATTGTAGGGCGTGCATACTTGGGCATTGCCAGATTGGGGGGTTCTCTGAGGAGTTGTTTTTCGAGACGGGTCTTGCCAAGAAGAAGGCTTCTCCACACAATGGGCGTG
>VGYV01001051.1 GCA_016872855.1 Planctomycetota bacterium | reverse complement strand
GGATGACCGGGTTCTGATGGACAACATCCCCATGTTCCATTACCTGACGGGCAGGGCGCCCTTCCTGGGCACGCCCTGGCCGCGCCTGGAGTCCCTTGGAGAGATCAAGCGGCGTGTTGCGCGGGCGACCGAGAGGGGCGATTACCCGGCCTTGCTCGTGTGCAGGACGATGTACGGCGGGCCGGACGAGTGGCCGCCCGACCTCGTGCATGCGGACAAGACTGCTTATCTGAAGGCGCAGTACGTGGGCGTACACGGGTACACCCTGGTGTGGGAGAACCCGTTCTGCCAGATGTACACCCGGCCGCGGGGCCTGGCCGGCGGCGAAGGACGCGGGGATGCGAATGCCCGATGACGAGCCGCGGCGAGCGTGCCCCTCTTTCCCCTTGGGGTGATCGTGGCACCGAAGGTTCCGGCACACGGGTTCGCGGCCAGGGTGAAGGGGGTCGCCCGAACGCCGTACGATGCGCTCCGAGGGGCATTCCGGACCGCCCGGAGCGCGGTGGTGCAGAGGATCGTGTCGGCCGCGGCGCGGCCCATGGTGGCGTCTCCGGGGAGATGCCTCGTCGTTGCCCCGCATCCGGACGATGAGACGCTGGCCTGCGGCGGGCTGATGGCGCTGAAGAGAGCCAGCGGCGCCGAGGTGAACGTGGTGCTGCTCAGCCGCGGGGAAGGCTCGCACCGCGGCTGCTGCGACGTGGAGCCGCGGCATATCGGCGACGTTCGGCAGAAGCTGGCGCAGGAAGCGGCGGGCGCGCTCGGCCTCGCCGCCGCCAACCTGCACTGGGCCGTCGCGTCGGCGGGGCACATCCCGCGCCGGGGGCAGGAGGGGCTCGACGGGGCCGTGCGGGGCTTGGCCGCGCTCATCGAGCGGCTGGTGCCCCAGGAGGTCTTCTGCCCCCATCCCCTCGACTGCTGGCCCGACCACGAAGCGGCCACGGCGATGGCCCTGGAGGCCATTCGCACGAGCGGGCAAACCTGCGAGCTGTACTTCTTCCTGGTCTGGGCCTGGTACAAACTGCCCCTCCGTTCCCTCCGCCGGCTTGGCCTGAGCAGTGCCAGGCGGCTGGACATTCGGCCAGTGGTTGAGTCGAAGCGGGCGGCCATCGGCGCGTACCTGGGCGCTGCGGTTCCCGGCTGCGGCAAGCCCTATGTTGGGGTGTTGCCACGGGGGTTCCTCGCTCCATTCCGAAGGTCCATCGAAATCTACTTCGCGCGCGGTCCGGGCGGCCGCGGTGCGGAGGGCGGGTGCCCATGAGAAAGGCGCTGCTGGTCACAGGCAACTTCCCGCCCGTGAACGACCCTTCGTCGCGGCGCGCCGCGGGGCTGGCCAAGTACCTGGCGTGTTTCGGCTGGGAGCCAACGGTCCTGACCGCGATGCCGTTCGACGGGCAGCGGCTGATGAGCGCCGAGGACGCGAATCGAAGCGTGGGGCTCGACGAGAGCCAGATCGTGCGGGCCGTGGTTCCGCCACAGCCGCAGCCCAGGAACTGGTTCGGCAGGAAGTGGTTCCCACTCCAGATGTGGTTGAGCCTTCCGGGCGGGTGGGACAGAGCGTGGGCCAAACGCGTCCTGGCAAGGGCGGACGGCCATTGCTCGGGCGCATCCGCCGTCTGGGCGACGGCGCCGTTCTACGAGACCTTCCTCGTCGCCTCCGCACTGGGCAAGCGGCTCGGCATCCCCTGGGTCGCCGACTTCCGCGACATCCCGGAGCAACTGCTCGTCGCTTGCCCGGCGTGGTTCAGGGCGCTCGCCTGGTGGCGAGCGGGGCGGTTGTGCAGGGACTCTGCCCGGGTCACTACCGTGTCGAAGCCGCTGGCGGATGCGCTCCAGGCGAGGCAGAGCGTGCCCGTCGCCGTCATCCCGAATGGATTCGACCCGGACTGGGTGCCCGCTCGTCCGGTGGCCACGGACCGCAGCGTCTTCCGCATCGTCTA
>VGYV01001050.1 GCA_016872855.1 Planctomycetota bacterium | reverse complement strand
CGGGCTCCCCGTCTCCGCCCGCAGTAGGAGGAGACCCACGGCAGAGCGGCATCGAGGCGTCGCGCTGTGTGCGACAAGTCAATCGTATCACTGAGGGAGGCAAGGAGTTACGGACAATGGACCTACTGTCACTGACTGGGAACGATCTTGACCGCATGCTGCGCTCGGGGAGGCCCGAGCTCGTGTGCGCGGCGGATGTGGCGCCGGAGCCGGTCCGATGGCTCTGGCCGGAGCGGGTGCCGCTGGGCAAGGTGAGTCTTGTGGTCGGCGACCCCGGCTGCGGCAAGTCGTTGCTGGCGCTCGACATGGCCGCACGCGTCACCCGCGGCCTCCCGTGGCCGGATGCGTGTGCCACAGGCGCCCCCACCTGTCACTCCCCTGGTGCCACAGGCGTCCCGCCTGTGGGGGTCACAGGCCAGGGGCCTGTGCCACCCGCCACATCCCCGCGCTCAGCCGAGGGCGGCTGTGCCCTGTCGGGTGCGCCGTTGGGGTGTGTGGTGCTGCTGTCGGCGGAGGACGATCTGGCCGACACGATTCGGCCGCGCTTCGACGCGGCGGGCGGCGAGGCGGGCCGACTGGTCCAGCTTCGCGCGGCGCGTCGCGGCGAGGGGCGCAGGGGCTTCTCCCTGGCGGGCGACCTCGACGCCCTTCGTCTGGCCATCGAGGAGACGGGCGAGGTGCGCCTGGTCATCCTCGACCCCCTGACGGCCTATCTCGGGGGCATGTCGGGGCATAGCAACACGGAGGTGCGCAACGTGCTCGGCCCGCTGGCCGACCTGGCCGAGGAGGCAGACATGGCGGTGGTAGCGGTGACGCACATGAACAAGAACGCCCGCCTGTCGCTCCTGCACCGGACGATGGGGAGCGTGGGGTTCATCGCCGCCTCGCGGGCCGTGTGGGGCGTGCTGCCTGACCGCGAGGAGGCTGGGCGGATGCTCTTCGCCCCGCTGAAGTGCAACCTGGCCGAGCGCCCGACGGCGCTGGCCTTCCGCATCGTCCGCTCGGCCCTGCCTCACGGGGCACCCTTCCTGGCCTGGGAGCCGGAGCCGGTGGAGTTCGACCCGTGGGACGAGGCGCGTCGTGAGCGGGTGCCTCGCGACGCGCAGTGGCGGATGGCTGCCGAGTGGCTGCGTGAGTTGCTGGCCAAGGGGCCTGTGCCATGCCAGGAGGCCGAGGCGCTGGCCGCGCAGCTCGGCATCCCCCGATACAGCCTTCTGAAGGCCAAGCGAAGCCTGGGGGTGGTGGCCGAGCGCGACGAATTCGCGGGGGCCTACCTGTGGCGCCTAGCGACGCAAGTGCAAGCCAGCCAACCGGATACGATGACCGTGCCGCCGCTGGCAGAGGGCGGATCCGCCCGGTAGCATTCGCCGGGCCAAGCGGTGTTGGCTCGGCGCCCTTGGTGTGGCGATTGCCTTGGTGTGGCGGTGCGCATCGCCACACCAAGGCAATCGCCACACCATGCGAGGGGCGAGGAAGCCACACGGACGGACACGGACGACCACGGATGAGGCCGGGAGGCCGGGAGGCCGGCGAGTCCGTGTGAGGCCGTGTCGGTCCGTGTGGGCTAAATAGCCTTCAGCGATTCGGCTCATTGGGGTAAGGACTGCCTGAAGGCAGGACTCCAAACGAGCCGCTCTCCTGGTTCGGGGTCCTGCCTTTAGGCAGTCTTGTCCCCTCTGAAGGCGCCGCCGAATCGCTGAAAGCCATTTAGCTTGTGGGACCATGCCCGGCCGCCAGGTCGCGGAGGCGGAGGGCGTGCTTGCGGAGGAGGGCCTGGAAGTGGGTGCGCTGCATGCCCACGGCGTCGGCAGCGCGGGTGGCGTTGAAGTCGCTGCGGCGAAGGGCGTCGAGGAGGAAGGCGCGCTCGAGGTCGGCTGCCGCCTGGTCGCGGAGCTTGTCCTTGAGCTGGTAGAGTTCGGCAGCGGTCTGGGGGGCGGG
>VGYV01001049.1 GCA_016872855.1 Planctomycetota bacterium | reverse complement strand
CGGGTTGGCAACCAGCTCCTCTTCTCCCATTCTGCCGGATTTGCCGTCGGAGGGCAACCGCCGAGCCAGGGGCTCGGGGTTCCTCCCTCGTAATCGTCCTCGTCCCTCCTCCTCGTCCTCGATTCCCTTGGCCCGTGGGCGGAAGAGTCGAGGACGAGGGACGAGGACGAAGGACGAGGACGATGCTCTCACTGTGTGTCCACCACGCGGAGGGCCTCGGCCATCGAGGTGACGCCCCGGAGGACCTTGGACGTGGCGTCCTGGAGCATGGTGACCATTCCCTGTTCCCTGGCCACGTTGGCGATTTCGACGGCGGGGGCGCGGGCCAGGATGAGGCGGCGAATGTCGTCGGTGACTACGAGGAGCTCGAAGACGCCCAGGCGCCCCTTGTAGCCCTTGCCGTCGCAGGCGGGGCAGCCTTTCGCCTTGTAGGCCGTCAGCGCCCCGTCGCCCGTGCCCACGGGCAGGCGGAGGCGCTCGACCGCGCCCGGTGGCAGATCGTAGGCCTCGCGGCACTTGGGGCACAGGACGCGCACCAGCCGCTGGGCGAGGACGCCCAGGAGGGAGGAAGAGACGAGGAACGGCTCGACGCCCATCTCGAGCAGCCGCGGCCCCGCGCCCGGCGCGTCGTTGGTGTGCAGGGTGCTCAGCACCAGGTGGCCGGTCAGCGACGCCTCGGTGGCGATGAGCGCCGTGTCGTGGTCGCGCAGCTCGCCCACCATGATGATGTTCGGGTCCTGCCGCAGCACGTAGCGGAGGGCGGTCGCAAACGTCATGGGCGAGCGGCTGGCCGAGCCGACCTGCACCTGCGTGACCCCCGCTATCCGCCGCTCCACCGGGTCCTCCACCGTCAGGATGTTCTTCTCCGGGCTGTTCAGCCGCTCGAGCACCGAGTAGAGCGTCGTCGTCTTCCCCGAACCCGTCGGCCCCGTCACCAGGATCATCCCGTAGGGGCGCAGGATGAGTTCCTCGAAGCGCTTGAGCTGGTCCTCGGCGAAGCCCAGCTTGTGCAGAGGCACCGCGGCTCTGCCGTGCTCGGCGATGCGCATCACGATCTTCTCGCCGTAGACGCCCGGGAGGCACGAGACCCGCAGGCCGTAGCGCTTGCCGCCGCAGTTGAACGAGATGCGCCCGTCCTGGGGGCGCCGCTTCTCCGCGATGTCCATCTGCGCCATCACCTTCAGCCGGGCCGTTAGCGCCTTGCCGTAGCGCCACGAATGGCTCGGCGCGTCGTACAGCACACCGTCCACGCGATAGCGGATGCGGAGCGCGCGCTCCTCGGGCTGCACGTGGATGTCGCTCGCCCCCTTGCCTGTGCCGCCCGCGAGGATCAGGCTCACCAGCCGCACGATCACAGGCTCGTCTTCGTCCAGGCGGAGGTCCTCCGTCTCCTCCTCGGGCGACGCGGGGGCCTCCACCTCGATGCCCTCAGCTTCCTTCGCCGTGCTCTCCGTCAGGCCGGCCACGTCCGTCGCGTCCAGCCCGAGATAGTGGTCGAGGGCGGCGAGCACCTGCTCTTCGACGGCGATGAAGGCCTCGACGTCGAACCCCGTGGTCAGGCGGATTTCGTCAATCGCCCGCACGTTCAGCGGATCGGTGATCGCCAGGGCCAGGTCCTTCCCCTCGAGCTTGAGCGGGATGACCTTGTGTTCCTTGAGCATGCGCTCCGGCACGCTGCGGATGGCGTTCTCGTCGAACTCGTAGTCGGTCAGGTCAATGAAGGGGATGCCCCACTGGTGGCCCAGGGCGCGCTGCTTCTGCTCGGGGGTGATGAGCCCGGTCTCCTCGAGCACCTCACCGATGCGCTTGCCCGTAGCCTTGGCCACGGTCGCCGCCTGCTCCACGTCATGGTCGTCAAGCACGAGGAACTCGCGTAGAGTCTCCCCCAGGCGTCGGCTGTCGCGGCGCTCTAGTACTCTGTCAACACAGAGCTGATGGGTAGAGTT
>VGYV01001048.1 GCA_016872855.1 Planctomycetota bacterium | reverse complement strand
CGCCATCGCCGAGGCCAACGAGCGGATCAAGGCACGCCGGCTCGCCAACCCCTGAGGGGAAGGAGGAGACACGTGGGTGCGCCCCGCGCGAGTCGCAGACGGCGACGGTTCTTCCGGTCGAGCCACGCCCGCGAGGACATCGCGGCGCTGCTGGCCGCCGTGGAGCCGAAGGGCCGCTGCCTGGACCTGCCGGCCGGCGGCGGCGTGAACATTGACGGAATCCGCCGCGCCGGCTTCGAGCCTGTGGCCGCCGACCTCTTCCCCGAGGAGGCGGCAGGGACGGGAGCGGAGTGCGTGCGCGCGGACTTCACCCAGCCGCTGCCCTTCCTCGACGAGTCGTTCGCCGCGGCGTTGTGCAGCGAGGGGATTGAGCACTCACCCAGCCAGTTGCACCTCATCCGCGAGTTCGCGCGCGTGCTGCGCCCTGGCGGAACCCTCCTGGTCACGACGCCGAACGTCCTCCACCTCCGTGCCCGCCTTGCCTACCTGCTCACGGGCCACCGGGGCTTCACCAGCCTCCCCGTCAGCGAGGCCGACCACGTGCGCGGCATCTCCCCTGAGGGCACGCCCCACTTCCACCACGCCTTCCTCATCTCGTACTTCGGACTGCGGTTCCTCCTGAAGATCGCGGGGTTCGGTGACATCCGCGTCACCACCACCAAGTACAGCTCCACGGCTGTCGCCCTGGCGCCCCTCCTGTGGCTGCCCGTGCGGCTCGCCACGGGCCGGCTCATGGCCCGGCTGCGCCGGGCGGGGCACCCCGATGTCGCCTCGGAAATCACCTCCCACATGATGTCCGCCGACCTGCTCTTCGGCAAGAAACTGATCCTCCTCGCCAGGAAGAAAGGGCAGGGACCGCTGCCTGGCGGGGGCACAGCCGCTCTTGGCGAACCGCGCGATGAACAGCTATGAGCGATACGTAGGGCAAGTAGTAGGGCGTGCATACCTGTACGCGGAGGGCCGGTGAGATGAGGCGACTGGCAACCATTGAGTTCGTGGTGGCAGCCCTCACCGCGCTTTGCGGCCTTGCCGCGCCGGGGCCGGCGCGCGCCGCCGAGGCAGAGGGCGCGCGCCAGTTCCACCCGGACGTCGAGAAGCACCTGGACAAGGTTCCGCCGCTCTTGCGGGACACCCGCCCGCCCGTGCCCAAAGACCAGGATGCCTACCCCATCTGGTGCGAAGCAGCCCGCAAGCTGACGAAGCTCGGCGACAAGGAGCTCGAGGATGCGTTCTGGAGAGCTAACAACGCGGAGGAGGGCTTCCCGGGCGGCGAGACCGGCCGCCGCCTCAAGGGTTGGCTCGACACCAACAAGGCAGCATTGGACCTCTTCGATTCCGGTCTCCAGCGAGGGCGGTGTCGGTTCCCAGGATGGCTGGAGACAGCGGGCCGGGACCAGCTTGGGGTCGAATTCGGCGAATCCCTGAGGGGCACTGTCGTAGGCTTCTCACGGATCAAGATCGTCAGGGCCAAGATGCTGGTCTCGGCTGGCGACCAGGATCGCGCCGCTAATGAGCTTGTGCAGCTCCTGCGGATTGCCCAATTCGTCAATGCCAACGCCGCGGGCATCTGGGAGTGCCTTCAAGGGACAACCTGCCATGCCTTGTCATGTAAGGCGATCGAGTGGCTCACCAGGCAGCCCCTCGCGGCCAGGGAGCCGCTCGAGGGACTGCTTTCCGCCATGAAGGCTGCGCCGCTGGCTGACGAGGACCTGGCGAATGCTTTCCGCGCCGAGTTCCGGAGCTCGTTGTTGGCTGCCTTGGACATGCTCGTGAAGGACATAGCCAAGCAAGGGCTGACCGAAGCCGTGTGGGCAGATGCCGTCGAAAAGGCCAGAACCGGCGCCAAGGGCACCGAGGGGGAGGCAGTTGTCAAAGCCTTCCTTGAGAAGAGTCCCCACCCCCTCGACGTCGCGGCCACGATTCAACTGGCAGCGCCCTTCTATGTGA
>VGYV01001047.1 GCA_016872855.1 Planctomycetota bacterium | reverse complement strand
CGGGCAGCTCAGCCGAGACGAGGCCGCCCGTGCCCGACGCGGCTTCGGAGACGAGTGTGGCGAGGAGGTCCTTGCCGCGGAAGACCCTGAGCGTGTAGTCCTGGCAGTTCTGCGTGCTGGCGCCGATGGGGCTGGCCAGGGTGCGGAAGGCGGTGAAGTGCACCGGCTGCGGCGGGAGGACCGGCGGCGCGTCCAGGCGAATCTCGGGGGAGCGCAGGCGCAGGCCGCCCAGGTCCAGCTCGACCGCGGCCGTGGTCCCTGCCTTGACCGGCAGCCGCGAGAGGTCGAAGGCCAGCCTGCCGCCGCTCGCGGAAGCCGTGTAGAGACCCGAGGCCTGTTTGCTCCCATCGAGGGACAGCCGACAGCTCGGTTGCGGGTCCGAGTAGAGGAGTTCGCCGGTGAAGGCTCCGTAGGGCGTGTGCTTGAGATTCAGCGTGAGCTTCTTCGTGGCGGAGTCGTAGCCATCGGCGACGAGTTCCAGCTTGGGCACAAACCAGTCCACCAGGCGGGCGAGGGCGGACTTGGCGAGAGGGATCAGGATGGCGGCCTGGTCCTGCACGCACGGATACGTGATGCGCCGCGCGTGGACCTCCCCGCCCCAGCCGGCGTTCGAGAGCCAGCTCTTGTGGCACAGTTTCACGTCGCGCCCCCAGATCGAGGCGATGTAATATCCCTTCTCGGGCTTCAACGCCCTCAGTTCGGGCAGGGGATAGGGCTTGCAGCCGTTGGCGACCCACAGGTTCGGGCTGCCGACCACGTGGAACGGGATCGTGTCCGCCGAGAAGAAATTGCGGTTGGTGAACGTGGCGACCGTATGGAAGAGGTCCATCGGCGACCTGGCGTTGCGGAGCGTGGTCTCGACGTTCGGGGGCGCCGCCTCCTGGCCGCACTGGCGGACGAGTTCCTCCTGGCACCACAGCTCGTACGGGTCGTTCTTGAGGATGCCCACGTTGGGGTCGTGGCTCTCGGCGCCCGGGGAGATGCCGACGGCGTCGTACATCATGGCGCCGAGGGACTTGCCGGGGTGGGAGTCGTTCCGCACGTGGGGCGGGCAGCACATGTCGGCCAGCAGGTGCATCGTCTCGCCCAGGGCGCGCCAGGCCTGGGCGAAGCGCGCGTCGCGTTCGGCCGCCGAGAGCGCCTTGCCGTCCTCCTGCCCCGCGAAGGCGGCCTGGAAGTGTTCGACGCCCTTCTTCCAGCAATAGGCGTTCTCCCAGTAGCCCGTGCCCTTGCTGCCGTTGATCGCCCAGTCGCGCGCGTCCACCTGCACGTCGGCGTACCAGCGTGCGGCGATGTTGGCTGCCCAGGCGAGTGCGGCGAACTTGGGCTTGAGGTACGTGCCGAGCGAGGGCTTCAGGTAGGTGTTGATTTGTTCAAGGTGGTCGGTGAGGTACGGTACGCCTTGCGAGGAGAGGGGGTAGCGGGGGTTAGGATTGAGAGAGAGCGGGTCGTAGAAGTGGCGGAAGGAGTTGTAGATTTCCGGCTCGTCGGCCGAGAAGCCGCCCTGAATGACCCACTCCTTCCAGGTGGCGGCGCGCGTCTCCTCGACGAGTTGCACGATGTCCGAGCGCCCGACCACCATTGGCCCGCGGAGCGTGCAATCGGATGGCTCGGCGTGCGCGGCCCGCACGTCGCCCGTGGGCAGGGTCTTGAAGAAGTGTTGGAGCGCCAGCTCGTTGATCGTGCGGTGCGGCCCGCCGGTCATGAAATCGGGCTCCGCGCAGTTCGAGTAGGCGCGCGCCTCTGGCGCGGCGCCGCCGGGCACGAGCAGGGCGAGCGCGGCCAGGCCCGGCAGGACGATGGCCGCCAGGAGCGCGTAGCGGCGTGCCAATGTCACATGCCCACGAGAAGCCATTGATCGCCATGCCTCTCAAAGGTGAGGATGAAGGTCTCGCCGCCCTCGGTCACTTCATACTCAGCTATCTCGTCGGTGGCGGCGATGAGCTTGCGCGTGGCCAGGAGCTTG
>VGYV01001046.1 GCA_016872855.1 Planctomycetota bacterium | reverse complement strand
GTTGCGGCTCCTCAGCGATGCTCTCCGCTGCATCGCCTGTGGGCGGCGTGTCCCCACGCCGCGAATCGCGGGACGGGGACGTCCCGCCCACAATGCGCCTTGCATCCGCCCCGCTGACGCCGGCAACGCAGCCCACGTGGGTTTTGAGATAGTTTCTAAGGGTTCCGTCTGCCCGCGCCCTGGCCGGCGGCGCCGAGAAGAAACCAAACGCATGCAGGCTGTGTTTGGCCTTTAGTGTGCCCAGCCGCACAAATCCGTTACGTTACTGCACCCATGCCCCGCTCACTTGCGCGGAGAGCGCTCGGCCGATGCCCGGGCCAGGAGGTCGGCCACGCGGGCGCACAGGAGGTCGAGGTCCACGGGCTTCTCGAGGAAGTCGTCCACGGGCAGCCAGCGCTCGTCTATGTCCTTGCGGCTGAAGCCGAGCGGGAAGCGGCTGTTGACGGCGGTGAGCATGAGGAGCGGGACGTCGCGGAGCGGCTCGATGTCCTGGCGGATCTGGCGGGCGAGGTCGAAGCCGGCCGAGCTGCTCTCGGGGAACATGACGTCGAGGATGGCGAGGTCGGGGCGGCGCTGCTGCATGCTCTCGACCGCGCTGTCGGTGTCGAGGGCGATGCGGACCTCGTGGCCTGCGCCGCGCAACACCTTGGCCGCGGCGGCGGCGAAGTCCTCATCGTCATCCACGAGCAGGAGATAGGCCATGGCGGTCCTCCTTTCCTTCTGGGACAGGGGCGGGGGCTGAGCCTGGGAACCGGACGGTGAAGCGGGTGCCGACGTTGGGCTCGCTCTCGACGCGGATGCGCAACCCGTCGGATTCGGCGACCTGGCGGACGATGGCGAGGCCGAGGCCGGTGGACTCGCGGTTGTGGCGGACGGCCTCGTCGGTGCGGTAGTAGGGGTCGAAGATGCGGGGGAGCTTCTCGGGGGCGATGCCGATGCCCTGGTCCTCGACCGTCGCGCACGCCCCGCCGTCGGGCTCCGGGGCCACCGCGACGCGCACGCGGCCGCCGCGGTGGGAGTAGGCTATGGCGTTGGCGAGCAGGTTGATCAGGAGCATCTTCGCATGGTCCTCGACCACCGGCGCCGGGGCCGGGCGGAGGTCCGCCTCGAGCGCGACCTGGCGCTCCTCCGCGAGGGGCGCCACCTGGGCCAGGCACCAGCGCACGGCCTGCGAGAGGTCGAGGACGAGCTTCGGCGGCGGCTCTTGGGTGGCGGAGGCCAGGTTGGCGAGTTGGAGCATCTCTTGAATCTCGGTGGCGAGGCGGCGGCAGCGGGTGCCGATGCGCCCGAGGACGGCGTGGGCCTCGGCGGGCAGCTCGCCGCAGTGGCCCTTGGTGAGGAGTTGGACGTTGGCGTGGATGGCCGAGAAGGGGGCCTTCAGCTCATGGGTGGTGCGGAGCATGTGCTGGCGGCGCTCCTCCTGGGCGGCGAGGAGGCGGCGGTTGGTCTCGGCCAGCTCGTGGTCGCGCGACTGCACCTCGGCCGAGAGATGGGCGGCCAGATACCACACGACGACCCAGGTGAACGGCGCCCAGGCCACGTGCACCAGCCGCACCCCCGGCAACAGGTCCATGTGCTCGCGGAGCGACGTGTTAGTGTAGATTCCCGCCCGGCCCAGGATCCCCGCCTCCTCGAGCGCCACGCACGCCAGGTAGAGGCCGCAGGCCAGCGCGGTGACCAGGAACGACCAGCGGCGCGGAAAGCAGATGCACGACAGCACGATGTGGAACAGGTAGGCGAACGCGATGAAGGTCTCGATGCTCCCGATGTGGTGGACGACGTAGGTGAGGACCACGAGGTCGTTGATGATCTGCGCCCAGAGGTTCGTGCAGGCCGCGGCCGTCGTGAGGTGCCCGGCCGCCGCGCGCGCGTGGGCAAGGGAGACGGCGTTGGCCACCAGCAGCACCGCTGCGGCGACGAACGGCCACGTGCCCGGCGCCCGCAGCCCCACACGGGAGAGCAGCCCAGGCACGAGGCC
>VGYV01001045.1 GCA_016872855.1 Planctomycetota bacterium | reverse complement strand
CGCCCGGCGACGGCGACGCCGGCGCCAACGAGGTCACCCTGAAGGTGACCAGTGAAAAGGGGGGCCATGCCCAGCAGAAGTTCGTGGTCGTTGTCGAGAAGTGAGACCCCGGCCGAGAGGAGCTGACGATGGACCTCAGCGGGTCCGAGCAATGGGTGAGGCGGCTGCGGGCAGTGATGCCGTGGGGGAGCAGCACGTGTTCGAAGGCGCCGCGCCTCCTGCCCGAGGAGCCGGGCGTCATCGTCCGCGGCAAGGGCTGCCGGGTGTGGGACGCCGACGGTCGGGAGTTCATTGATTACCGCAACTCCCTCGGGCCGGTCACCCTGGGCTACCAGTTCCCCGCGACCGATGAGGCGATCCGCCGGCAACTCGAGAGCGGCATCATCTTCGGCCATCCGCATCCGCTCGAGTGCGAGGTGGCGGAGAGCCTTCGCGAGTGTATCCCGTGTGCAGAGCGGGTGCGCTTCTTGAAGACCGGTGGCGAGGCTGTCGCCGCCTGCATCCGCCTGGCACGCTATCACACGGGCCGCGACCACGTGGTGCAGGTCGGCTACAACGGCTGGCTGAACAGCCTGGCCGGCGGCGGCCAAGGCCACGATCGCCACCTACCGCGAGCATGACGTCGTGGCTCACCTCTGGTCGAAGGGCGAGGCCCTCTGGCGCGGGGTGAACACCCTCTTCGAGCAGCACGGCGTCCCGGCTCGGGCGGTCGGCTTCTGGCCTTGCCCCGCCTTCTCGTTTGCCCCCGAGGCCCCGGCCGGCCTGCCCGACAGGTTCTACCGCGCGGCGTACCGCTGCGGAGTGTCGCTCTACCAGGTGAGCTACGTGAGCTTCAGTCACCAGGACTCCGACATTGCCGAGACGCTGGAACGGTTGGAAAGGGGCCTCCGAGAGCTATGATTGGCGACATCCGCAGCCACCCTTTCCGCAGCGTCCAGTCCCTACTGAGGAGTTGAGCCGATGGCAAAGAAGGTCACTGTGGGAGCCCATCCCTGGGTCTATGCCGCCACGCAGCCGGGGTATGACATCTACCCGATCCTCGATCGGATCTTCGAGGACATGGCCGCCGCGGGCATGGACGGCATCGAGCTAATGCACACGGCCTTCCGCCCCGACGGCGCTGTCGAGCGCATCGCCGAGCTCTCCCGTCACCACTCCCTGCCTGTCACCGGCACGTCCTTCGGCGGGAACATGTGGGACCGCAGTGCGCACAAGGCCGTCCTCGAGGATGCCGAGTTGGTCGTCTCCCGCCTGGCCAGGGTTGGCGGGCGCACGCTCGGCACCTCCGTGGGCGCGACGCCCGCACCGAAGACCCCCGACCAGCTCGACGCCCAGGCCGAGCTCCTCCGCGAGATCACCGCCCTTTGCACCGCGCACGGCGTGGTCCTGAACCTCCACAACCACACCTACGAGGTCAAGGACGGTGTGCACGACCTGCTCGGCACCCTGGCGAGGCTGCCCGACGCACGGCTCGGCCCCGACCTCAACTGGCTCCTGCGCGGCGGCGTGGACCCCGCCGGCTTCATCCGGCGCTTCGGCAACCAGATCGTGTTCCTCCACCTCCGCGACCAGAAGGCCGATGGCACGTGGTCAGAGGCGCTCGGCGAGGGCGACATGGACTATGCGGCCATCGGCGAGGCCTTGCGCGAGGTTGGCTTCGCCGGCGACGCCGTGATCGAGCTGGCCCACGAGCGGGGCTTCACGCCCACTCGCCCCCTGCGCGAGAGCCTCAGGTTGAGTCGCGAGTTCGTCCGCAACACCCTTGGCTACTGAGGGGACGCAGATGGGCGGCACTGGACCAGCTTCGCGGCCTATCACCACCGGGACCGGATGCTCGGAGCGTGTCGCGGCATACCTTCTCAAGGACCGGTGGCGCGCCGCATCTGCCCCCGAGAGCTACTTCGTGTTCGGCTCAGCTCGCCTTCCCGCCCCGCTGCCGGCCAAGTGTTTCCTACGCCCCGAGCCGGCGGGTCACTTCA
>VGYV01001044.1 GCA_016872855.1 Planctomycetota bacterium | reverse complement strand
AGTAATGGAGTGCTGGAGTGATGGATTGGTGGGGACGGGAGAAGCTAACACCGTCGCGGCCAGCAGGTAGACGAGCAGCAGGTTGACGACGTGGATGGCCGCGTTCGTCCAGATGTAGCCGCGGGGCGAGCGGCCCCAGAGAGCGTGGTCGAAGTGATAGGTCACGGTGGCAAGCGGGCGGTAATCCTCCAGCGTGGCCTGGCCGTATTCCTGCCAGCCGCTGGGCAGGAACAGGCGCAGCGCCGAACGCAGGTCACCCGTGACCGCGGGCTGGAAGATGAAGTCGCTGGACTCCCAGACGAACTCGTCGGGCTGGGCGTTGAGGAAGACGAGCGCAGAGACGAGCGCCAGCAACAGGATGGCGGCAGTCGTTCGTGATGCCATCTACGGGTGGCCTCCAGGCCCGAAGCGGCGAACAGGCGAATAGGCGAATAGGCGAATAGGCGCGTGGGCGAGGAGGGGCAGAGGCGGACGGGACGATGGTCGCCCTTTGCGCATTCGCGTATTCGCATGTTCGCACATTCGCATGTTCGCTTATTCGCGTGGTGCAACGAGCTGAGGGTTGAGCCTCTGGGCCATGTCCAGGTGCCGGGCGGCAGCCTCGCGCTGGCCTGTGGCGAGCAGGCTGAGGCCCAGGCCGTAGTGGGCCTGGGCGTCGCGGCTGTCGAGGCGGACGGCTTGGGCGTAGGCCGCGGCGGCCCGGACGGGGTCGCTCTGCTCGCGGCGAAGGTGGCCGAGGTGGAGCCAGGCGGCCCTGTGGTTCGGGTCGGCGGCGGTGGCCTGTTCGAGGTCTCTGCTCGCTGCGCTCGCATCGCCCAGGCGGAGATGGGACAGGCCCATGTTGTGGTGCGCGTCGGCATAGGCGGGGTCGAGGGCGGTGGCGTGGGAGTAGAAGGCGATGGCGGCCTTGTCGTCGCCGCGTTTGGCGTGGACGTTGCCGAGCGCGAAGTGACCGGGGGCGAACAGCGGGTCGGCGGCGAGGGCCTTTCGGAAGCAGTCCGCGGCGTCGTCCAGCTTCCGTAGGTCTTCGTGCACGTGGCCCATGCGGAGCCAGGTGAGGGCGTCGGGCTTCAGGCGAATCGCGGCCTCGTAGTGCTCCAGCGCGGCGCTGTGCCGCCCGAACTGGTGTTCGAGCTTGCCGAGAAGACGGTGGGTGATGGCCTCGGGCCGAAGGGCGAGCGATTCATGTAGCAGGCCGATGGCTTGTTCCGTGTCGCCCCGGCTGGCGCGGGCGAGGGCGAGTGAGCGGAGGGTCATGGGCGTGCGGCGAAGCCGCAAGGCGTGCTTGTATTCTCGCTCGGCCGCGGCGGGGTAGTCTTGGAGCCAGTAGCCGTAGCCGAGGTTGTGGCGTGTCCGGGCCACCTCGGGCGCGCCGAGCGTGGTGTCGAGGCTCATCGTGCGCAGGTCGCGCCAGATGAAGTTGCGTTCGCTCGTGAGGCAGGTGAGCGCGAGCGGCACGGCGCACGACAGGCCGAGGCTGATGCGGGCGTGTGCGAGCATGAGTCCGAAGAGCAGGCAGAAGCCGAGAGAGGCCGTGAAGAGGCGCTGTTCGGCGAGGGGGCGGACTCGGATGGGGATAAGGTTGAGATAGGGCGCGAGGGCGAGCAGGAACCAGCACAGGCCGAGGAGGGTGACGCGGCGCGTGTCCTGGCGGTCGGAAAAGGCGAGCCAAGTCAGGGCGACCAAGACGCCCACCGAGAGCAGCGTCAGGCCGAGCGCGGCCTGGGGCACGGCGAAGCCCCGGTCCACGCAGAGGTTGATGGGCAGCAGGAGCAGCTTCTCGTAGGTCCAGAGCGTAAAGCTGGGCAGGGCGGGGCTGAAGGCGATGAGGGATTCCTCCAGCGGGTCAGGCGGGCCGGGCTTGAGCGTGAGTCGGGTGAAGGCGAGGTACACCAGGGCCAGCGCCCAGTGGGGGGCGGTGGCCCAGAGGCCCCTGCGCCAGGCTGGCCGCGGGCGAAGCGCGAGCACAGACGCGGCCAGC
>VGYV01001043.1 GCA_016872855.1 Planctomycetota bacterium | reverse complement strand
GTCTGGTCACTTCTTCGCCACCTCTCCCCCCGGTCGATCAAAGACAGAACAGAAGAGATCTGATCTTGAAGACCGACCGGGACATCATACCAGGGGGTGTAGGGGGCGCCGCGGGTAGTTGGCAATCCTTACTATGACGAAGAAGAGACTATGGGGACATTCCAGTTTGCCAGGCTTGACTCTGCGGCTATCGGACGGCTATGATCGCCCCATAGCACCAGGAGACAAGCATGAGCGCATCCAAGAACGTGAGGTGGCGAGATGTGTTCGGACCCGACGAGGTGATTCAGCGGGTGCGGCCAAAGGAGTCGCACGCGAATCTGCCCAACCCCCACAAGGGCACGACGACGTTCCAACGGTTCAACGGCGACCCGCTCTTCCCCGGGCTGTCGTGGGACGACGAGCACGGCCCCGAAACCTTCAAGCCCTTCGACGGCAATCTGAAGAACCCGCAGTATCCCGACACGACGATCTCCTACTGCCGCTGGGTGTGGCGGGCCATCGAGCCGCAGAAGGGCAAGTTCCGCTGGGACCTGATTGACGGCGCGCTGGAGGCGGCGCGCGTCCGCGGCCAGAGCCTTCAAGTGCGGATTCAGCCCTACGTGCAGGGCATGCCGGAGTGGTATTGGGCGTTCGGCGCCAAGCCGTTCCCCGGCGGCAAGATGGAGGGCCGACGCGAGCCTGATAGCAACGACCCGCTCTACATTCAGCACTGGAGCGAGTTCATCCGAGCTTTCGGCGCACGCTACGACGGCCACCCGGACATGGAGAGCTTCGACATCGCCTATGCCGGCCCCTGCGGCGAGACGGGCGGCAACTCCACGGCCGAGACGGCCGAGAAACTGGTGGACGCCTATCTCGAGAGCTTCCGCAAGACCCAGCTCGTCTCGATGCTGGGCACCCACGGCTGCGCCTACGCGGCGGGCCTCGCCGCTCGTAGTGCGGCCTTCAGGCCGTATCCGGCGAGCCAGGAACGGGCTGAAGCCCGCACTACAAACACTCGCCCCATCGGCTGGCGGGCCGACTGCTTCGGCGACGTGAGCCGCGCGAAGGCCCCGGGCATCGTGCCCGACGACCTGTGCTGGTGCCACATGATTGACGCCTATCCGAAGGAGGTCGCCCGCTGCGGCGTCGCCGACGCCTGGAAGACCGCCCCCATCACGCTCGAAACCTGCTGGACCGTCGGCCACTGGTTCAAGCAGGGCTGGGACATTGACTGGATTCTCGACCAGGGGCTGAAGTATCACCTCTCGGTCTTCATGCCCAAGTCGAGCTTTATCCCCGACGAAGTGCGGGAGAAGATTGATGCGTTCAACCGGCGGATGGGCTACCGCTTCGTCCTGCGGCAGATGATCCTGCCCCTGGAGGCCAAGCCTGGGCAGCGGATCGCCTTCGAGATGTTCATAGACAACGTTGGCGTCGCCCCGCTCTACCGCCCCTATCGCCTCGCCTTCCGCTTCCGACAGGGGAAGGAGCAGCATGTTGTCCTCTGCCAGGCCGACCCGCGCGCCTGGCTGCCCGACCACACCTGGTTCAGCGAGGAGATCGTCTTCCCGCCCGCCCTCCAGCGGGGCGAGGCGAAGGTGGACATCGGCCTCGTTGACGCCGCCACCCTCACCCCGTGCGTCCGCTTCGCCATCGAGGAGGCCCTCCCCAATGGCTGGCATCCCATGACGAGCATGGATGTGGTGTGATGTTCGGCCCAGAAGCCGGTGCTGCCAGGCCGCGGCTGCACAGCCCAAGGGACCAAAGGGACCCAAGGGACGAAAGGGACAGAGGAGGGCCAGCTCGTTGATGTCCCTTTGGTCCCTTAGGCGCTTAAGGACTCAACATCGACAACAAATTGTCGATCTTCCGACGCTGTTTACCGCCGCCCCCTTCGGGGCTTTGGCACGGGTTTTTGCAGCCGATTGCTCCGCTATCAGGTGCGGAAAGGGGGAATCTGGGCGGGGGTAGTCCGTCGGCAGCGCCCATCCTGCAAG
>VGYV01001042.1 GCA_016872855.1 Planctomycetota bacterium | reverse complement strand
TACTACTTCGCCATGGAATACGTCGAAGGCCACACCGTGTCCCTCCTCCTCAAGGCCGGGCCGCTCGAGGAACGCCGCGCTCTCGAAATCACCCTCCAGATCGCCCGCGCGCTCGACTACGCCTGGTCCCGCGAGCGCATCGTCCACCGCGACATCAAGCCCGGCAACATCCTCATCACGCCCGATGGGACGGCGAAGCTGGCCGACCTGGGCCTGGCCCACGAGGCCAGCGCCGAGACCGAGGGGGCGCTCGAGGCCGAGGGCAAAATCCTCGGAACCCCCTGCTACATGGCCCCAGAGCAAATCCTCCGCAAGCCCGACCTCGACGTCCGCTGCGACCTCTACGCCCTCGGCGCCACGCTCTTCCACATGGCCACAGGCCGCACCCCCTTCGAGGGCGGCTCGACCAAGGCCATCCTGGCCCGACAGCTCCGCGAGCCGGCGCCCGACCCGCGCGACCTGCGGCCCGGCCTGAGCGACAACACGGCCTACATCCTCGAGAAGCTCCTCGCCAAGGACCGCGACGAGCGCTACCCCGACGCCCAGGCCCTCGCCGCCGACATCGAGCGCGCGCTCCGCGGCGACTCCCTCCGCCCACGCCACGCACCCCACATCCGCCGCGCCCCACGAAGCTCCGGCCTTTCCTCGGCCATCGCCGTCCTCGCCGTCCTCCTCGCCCTCATCGGCATCGCCATCGCCATCCTGGCCGACCGCATGCGCGGCGACGGCGGCGGCCGCACCAAGGGGCCGCCGTGGCCGCCCACGCCCCCCACCCCACCGCCCGGCGAGTCCCACCTCGCCGCCGCCAAGCGCGCCTGGGACGACGCCGTGGCCTACGCCGACGCCCACCCCGCCGACCCCGCCGGCGCCATCGAGCGCCTCCGCGCCATCGAACGCCAGTTCCCCGACACCCCCTTCCGCGAGCGCGCCGCCGTCCGGCGCCTCCTCCTCGAAGGCGAGCTCGACAAGAAGGTTCAGAAGGCCATCAGCGACCTGACCGAGCGCGCCGACGCCCTCGTGCGCGAGACCCGCTACGCCGAGGCCTTCGCCCTCTTCGCCAAGCCGCCCGCCGAGCTGGCCGCTGGCCCCTGGCCCGCCCGCCTCGCCGCCGCCAAGGCCGCCATCGAGCGCAAGGCCGCCGAAGCCTTCCGCGCCGCCCTCGCCCGCGCCGATGCCCTGGCCGAACGCGGCGAGCTGGACGACGCGCTCCGCGCCTACGAAGCCGCCGGGGCCTCCCTCCCCGACCCCTGGCGCGACGAGCTGGCCGCCCGCGTCGCCGCCGTCCAACGCCGCCAGCAGGACCTCGCCGACAAGGCCCGCGCCGCCCGCGAGGTGGCACACCTCCGCCTCCTCGCCGACGCCCTCGACCTCTATCGCGCCCGAAAGTACGCCGAGGCCGTCGAACTCCTCAAAGCGCGCCTCGCCGAGGCCCCGCCCGAGCACCGCACGGAACTCGAGGCCGAGCTGGCCGAGGCCGCCAGCCTCCAGGACTTCTGGACCCGCGCCGAGCTCGGCGCACAGCAGGCCATCGGCAAGCCCTTCTCCATCCGTGGCATCCAGGGCGAACTCGTCTCCATCGAGAACGGCCGCCTCACCATCCAGTCACGCGGCGGCCGCTTCAGCGAGGAGATGAAGAACCTCGCCACAGACCAACTCCTGGCCTTCGGCCTCTCCGGCTACACCTCGCTCGCCGCCCCCCCTGCCGCCGCACGCTTCCTCCTGGCCGAGGGCAAGCCCGACGCCGCCGAGGCCCGGCTCAAGGCTGCCGGAGCCGGCGCCGCGGCCATTCGCGCGCGCCTCCAACGCTTCGCCGCCGCCACACTCGTCGCCACCGCCACGAAGGAGCTCGATGCGGCCCGCAAGCTCCTCGCCGCGGGCGACTCCGAACCCGCCGCCACGGCCCTGCGCGCCTTCCTCCGCCGCTACGCCGACCAGCCGCCCGTTGCCACCCTCTGCGCCGACGCCAAGGCCCTCCTCGCACAGGC
>VGYV01001041.1 GCA_016872855.1 Planctomycetota bacterium | reverse complement strand
CGTAGAGCGGATAGCCGAGGAAGGGGGTCGAATAGGTCTGGCCGCCGAAGCCCCAGGCGCCGCAGAAGTAGTCCTCCGTGCCCGTCCCGCAGATGGTCGGGAACTCGCGGTCGCCGTCCATGAAGAACTTGATCTCCCCCTCGCCCCACCAGCCGTTGGAGAGCTGGGTCCAGGCCATGAAGGTGCCGACGTAGTGGCCCTGGCCCTTCACGCCGTCGAGCATCACGTGCTCGGGGTAGGTGCGGGTGGTGTCGGAGCGGCGCCACTGGGCGTGGAGGGTGGCCGCGTCGTCGGGCACGGGCGCGAGGGCGTAGGTGATCTGGTAGAAGAAGCCGCCGATGGCCTCGGGGCGCTGGTTCTCGATGGTCACGCGGGCGCGCTTGCGGAAGGGCATGGGGAAGTAGCAGTTGAACCCGCCCACCGGGTTCACGCAAATGGGGAGCGAGACGACGTTGTAGCGGAGGGCGTGGCCGTTGCAGAAGAAGTCGCCCAGCGGCACCTCGACTGAGGGCGTCTTCTCGGCGTCCCAGTAGAAGCGCAGCAGCGTGTCGCGGTACGCCTTGGGGTCAACGGTGATCCAGATGTGCTGGATGACGCCAGGCCCCTTGATGTCGGCGAGGGTCACGGTTTCGCCGGGCTGAAGGGTGATGCAGGGGCGGATTTTCCAGCCCTGTCCGAGCATCGAGCCGGCGTTCTTCTCGTCGGGTTTCTCCTTCGCCCCGCCGCCCCGCTCGCCGTTCGGGTTCTCCGCCGAGATCGAGCGGGTTTCGGCATCCGACAGCAGCGGCAGGCTCCCCAGCCCGAAGCTCAGTCGCGGCAGCGTGTCCACAGGCTTCTCTCCTACATGGGGGGTTCTGATGCCGACGACGCGGGAGTAGGATTACCATAGAGCTGACGCTCTGTCAAGGCTGTGACAATGTCCTCCCCCTCTTCAATCGTCCTCGTCCTCGTCCCTCGTCCTCGACTCTTCGCCGGGAAAGCCAGGAAGATCGAGGACGAGGGACGAGGACGAGGGACGAGGACGATCGCCGAACCGAGGCAGCCGCCAGTACGGGGAGTCATGCTCGGCGGCCGGTTCGCCCTTGACCCTGTACGCGATCCGGTGTTGACTTGGTATAGACGGCTCTCAGGGGCGGAACGGGGGCGGGCAGAGCCGCAGGAGGACCGGCCATGAGGATGATGCTGAAGGTGAACCTGTCCACGGAGAAGGCCAACGCCCTGGTCCGGGCCGGGAAGCTGGCGAGCACGATTCGCTCGATCCTCGACGACCTGAAGCCCGAGGCGGCCTACTTCGTCGCCGATGAGGGCCAGCGCACGGGCTTCTTGTTCCTCAACCTGGCCGACAGCTCGGAGATCCCGCGGGTCGCCGAGCCCTGGTTCCTGGCCCTCGATGCGGAGGTGGACATGCGGCCGACCATGAACCCCGACGACCTGGCCAAGGCGGCGGCCCACATTGATCAGGCCGCGCGCAAGTACGGCTCGTAGCCGTTCGTTGTCCTCAAGGGGGCGGCGGAAGCGGCGATGCCCAGCGTTCTCCCGCTCCGCTTCGGGGGCTGGGCCGCGGGCGACCCGCCAACTGTCAAGGCGTGGCTGGGCCTGGGCCGGGGGGTGCGGGGCAAGGGACCCCAGGGACCCCAAGGACCAAAGGGACACAAGAGATGCGCTGCAGCCCCCCACCCCAGGCCATTCTCCTCCCTTTGGTCCCTTAGGTCTCTGTTGTCCCTGTGGTCCCTTCTCCCCTCCACACTGCCTTCTCCATTGACACAGGCGTGGCATCGCGCTAGAATCCCGCACGTGGCCAACCCTACCCCCAGTCAGGAGGAGCCGGCATGAAGAAGGGCATCAATGCGTGGGCGTTTCCGGGCGCAATGGTGGCAAAGGAGGCGATGGCCTATGCCAAGAAGGCGGGCTACGAGTCGATCGAGCTGAACCTCGCGGACAAGGGGGAGATCAGCCTTGAGACTTCGGCGGCGGACCTCAAGAAG
>VGYV01001040.1 GCA_016872855.1 Planctomycetota bacterium | reverse complement strand
TCGCCGTGCACCCGGCCCGCAGGATGGGCCTCGACGACGTCGTCGTCTTCCCTGGCTATCAGACGGGCGACGACCTGGTGCGGACTCTGGCGACGCTCGACGCCAAGGTGTTCCTGGTGCCGGGCACGGACGGCTCGTGCCGTGCCGTGCGCGAGGCGATGGCGATGGGCCTGCCCGTCATCTCGTCGCGGCGCGGAATGCTCCCCGAGCTGGTGGGCGACGACCGCGGCATCGTGGTGAACGACACGCCGGAGGAGCTGGCGGGAGCCATCGTGGCGCTTGGCCGCGACCCCGAGCGACGCCGGGCGCTGGGCACCGCGGGGCGACGGTATGCCCTCGAACACTTCTCGCTCGAGCGCCAGGCCGAGGTCGTCGGCGGCGTCTACACTGAGCTTTTGGAGCGTCACAAGAAGGTGTAGCATGACACGGAAAGCCACTCTTGCAGGAGCGCTCATGGTGGCTGGTCTCTCTCTCGGAGCCGAGGACAAGGCGCCCTTCGTCCGCGTCAGCCCGCGTGACCCGCGGTATCTGGAGCTGTCGGACGGCACGCCGTACATTCCCATCGGCCTCAACGTCATCCACCCTGGCAAGGCCGGGGGCGACGGGACGGCGGGCCTTGCCCAGCTCGGCCAGTGGATGAAGGCCCTCGCCGACAACGGGGCCAACCACCTCCGCGTGTGGCTCAGCATCGGCTTCTTCGACGTCGAGCACGCGAAGAGCGGCGTCTACGACGAGGAGCGGGCGAAGCGGACCGACGCCCTCCTCGCCCTCGCCCGCAAGCACGGCATCCGCATCAAGATGACCATGGAGCACTTCCGCGAGATTGACCCCGCCTCGCCCCGCAAGACCTGGGCGCTCAAGCCCCTCCACCACACGTCCCAGGGCGGCATTGCCGCCTCGACGAAGGACTGGTTCGACGGCGCGGCTAGCCGCGAGCAGTTCAAGAAGAAGCTCGCCTGGTACGCCGCCCGCTACGGCAGCGACCCCATCATCTACGGCTGGGAGCTGTGGAACGAGGTCAACTGTGTCCACGGCGGCGACTACATGGCCTGGAGCGAGCTGATGCTCGCCGAGCTGCACACACTCTTCCCGCAGAACCTCGCGATGCAGAGCCTCGGCAGCTACGACGGCGATTGGGGGCGAAACGCCTACCGCCGCCGCACGCTGATGAAGGGCAACGATGTGGCGCAGGTCCACCGCTACCTCGACCTCGGCGCACAGTTCAAGGTCTGCCACGGCCCCGTGGACGTGTTGGCGGCCGACGCGGTGCGCGATCTGCTCGCCCTCAAGCCTGGCCGCCCGGTCATCCTGGCCGAGAGCGGCGCCGTCGAGCGCAGCCACAGCGGCCCCTTCAAGCTCTACGCCAAGGACAAGGCGGGGATCATCCTCCACGACGTCCTCTTCGCCCCCTTCTTCGCGGGCGCCGCCGGCTGCGGCCAGTGCTGGCACTGGGACGTCTACGTCGCGGCGAACGACCTCTGGTGGCAGTTCGGGCGCTTCGCGGGGGCCGTGAAGGGCCTCGACCCGCCCTCCGAGGGCTTCGAGCCGATGATGCTCGAGCACCCGCGCCTGCGCGTCTGCGCCCTCAAGGGCAAGCGCACCACCCTCCTCTGGTGCCGCGACAAGGCGAACACCTGGGAGAGCGAACTCCGCGACGGCCAGCCGCCCGACGAAGTCCGAGACGCCACCCTCGACGTCACGCCCCTGAACAGGGTGCGACCCACAACGGCCCCTGCTGAGGGCGCCGTCGCCATCGCTTACGACCCCTGGGAGAACCGCACCACGCCCCTGACGCTGAAGGCTGGCGCCGCGACGCTTCCCGCGTTCCGCCGCTCCCTCGTCCTCCGCTTGACCACCAAGTAGTTTCTGTTGCGGAAAGCCAAGACTGCCTGAAGGCAGGACTCCAAACAAGGAACGAACGCGTTCGGAGTCCTGGCTTCAGCCAGTCTTTGGCTTCCGAGCACGGCCCGAGTTCGGCGAATTCGG
>VGYV01001039.1 GCA_016872855.1 Planctomycetota bacterium | reverse complement strand
TCGATCGCCAAGGCATCGCCGGCTACGCCTATCGCTACCTGCTGAACCCCCTCTATGTCGCGGCCATGCGCCGCCGCACCCGTGCGAATAAGGCAGAGCCTGGGGCAGAGTCGACCAGGGGGAAAGTCCATGATGAGCGAGGATGAGTTCGTGGACGCTGGTCGGTGTCTCTCGTCGCGAAGCTCCGGCTTCGCGACGGCGATGCAGAAGCTCCTGCTTCGGCTCTGGCGCGGCAGGAGCCGCGAAGACCGCGTTGCGAAGCGGGAGCTTCGCAACGAGACGCAGTGGGGTTGGCAGGCGAAGGCTCAGTCGGATCGTACGACCCGTGCGAGGATGAGGCACTTGGCCACGTCGGAATCCGACTGGTAAGCGAGGAGGTATTCGCCGCTCGGGCCGACGGCGATGGCGGGATGGCCCACGCTCTGTGGGCTGGTGGCGGAGGCGATGGTCACAGGCCGGAGGCCTGTGCCACCGTCCCCCTTTTCTGCACCAGTGCCACCAGGCCCCTTCTCAGATGGTGGCACAGGCGTCCCGCCTGCGAGGGCATCGGCAGGTATGCGCAGGGCGAGGATCGCAAAGACCGGGCGCTTGTCGCCCGACTTCTCGCGCCAGGCGTATTGCATGGCGACGAGGGTGCTGCGGCCGTTCGAGGCGGCGGCGGAGGGGAAACTGGCGGTGGAGCCCTTGCCCACGTTGTAGCCGCCGCCGAATAGCTTCACGACATCCACCTCCGTGCTCTCTCTCCCCGGCTCTGCACTCCCTCTCCCCTGGGGAGAGGGCCGGGGTGAGGGTGCTTCGACCGGCGTTTCGGGCACGAAGGCGGCTCCGAGGAAGGGGGTGGGGGTCCAGCCGCTCTGCCAGGCTGGGCCGCCGAGGGCCCAGCCCTTCCCCGTCCACGCGGGCGATGGGCCGCCGGCGACCTTGACGGGTTGGGAGACGCGGGGGACAGAGCCCCCGCCCACACCTTCGCGCGGCAGAGACGCCCCGCCCACAAGCGCCGCCGCCAGGCCAGGGCGGCCGGAGCCGGCGAAGGGGTATTCCTTGGTGTAGACCAGGAGGACGGAGGTGCCGTTTGAGGCGGCAGCGGGGCAGACGCGCGAGGCGAGGTTGTGCCACCAGTAATCCTTGTCGCCCATCCACGTGTCGCCGGGAGGCTTGAACTTGGCGATCTTCGCGGGGTCCTCCACGTCGGCAGGCAGGCCCTCGGGGTCGAGCACCTTGCCCTCGGGCGTCACGCGGGCGAAGTAGATGCCGTAGACGGGGTACTGGCGGGCGTCCATCCAGGCCACGATGTAGTGTGCCACGGCCGGCTCGCCCGACCGTGCACAGGCCACGGCCGGCCAGGCCTGGTTGTTGGGGCGCTTGAGGACGGGGAAGCCGTCGGGGTCGAGGACCTTGCCATCCTCGGTCACGCGGGCGGCGTAGATGTCGTGGTCGGTGCCGTTCCGCAGGTCTTCCCAGGCGATGAGGAAGCTCGTGCCATCGAAGGCGATGGCGGGACGGCTCTGGAGGTTCTCGGCCTTGCACATCACGATGCCTTTGGGGTCGAGCGCCTTCCCCGTGGCCGGCTCCACGCGCGCGCAATAGATGTCGGCCGTCTCCTTCCCCAGCATCCGCGAGCCGTCGGACCAGGCGATGAGGTAGACCTTCTTGCCGAAGGCTACGGCCGGCGTGGCCTGCACGAGCGATCCATCGCGCACGCACTCGGGGGCGATCGCTACGGCTTCGCCCACAGCCAACTCCGCCGCAACTGCCATTGAAGTGAGGCTTATCAGCAGGAGAATCGCTCGCATCTGAAGCTCCTGGTTCCTACCCCGAGAACGGAATGCCGAACACCGTTCGAGGACGACGACGAGGACGAGGACGAGGACGATTGAAGAGGGCGTCATTCCCTTGCGAAGCGCACCTTGACGAGCCACCCCGCCCAGGCATAGATGCCGCAGAAGGTGTAGAGGTCGCCCTCGGGGCTGAGGAAGGCGACCTGGTA
>VGYV01001038.1 GCA_016872855.1 Planctomycetota bacterium | reverse complement strand
GAGCGCGCGGGGGGCGGGGAGGCGAGTCCAAAGCTCGAATTGCTCGACGGCCTGGTTGACGAACATCTCCAGGCCGTTCACCGTGCGGCAGCCGGCGGCCCTCGCCTCTCGGAGAAGGCGGGTTTCCAGAGGATTGTAGACGCTGTCGAAGACGAGCGCCTCACGCCGCAGGAGCGAGGCGTGGAGCGGCGTCTCCTCGACCCCCGGGTGCATGCCGAGCGAAGTCCCATTCACAAGGATGTCGTAGGCCACGGAGCCGACGCTGGAGAGTGGGATGGCTTCGCAGCCGACCTCGGCGGCGAGGCGGACGGCGCGGTCGTGGGTGCGGTTGGCGATGGCGACGCTGGCGCCGCGTTCGGCGAGGCCAAAGGCCATCGCCCGCGCCGCCCCGCCCGCTCCCAGGAGCAGCACGGTCTTGCCCTCCAGGGCCTCTCCCTCCTGGAGCCCGCTCTCGATGGCCTTGACGGCAGCGGACCAGTCGGCGTTCGAGCCGCACAGCCGCCCATCCCGCCGCACGATGGTGTTCACCGCGCCAATGCGGCGGGCAAGTGGCTGGACCTCGTCGAGGAGGGGGATGACCGCCTGTTTGTGGGGGATGGTCACGCTGTAGCCCTCGACGGGCAGCTCGCGGAAGGCGGGGATGAAGCCGGCCGGGTCATCCACGCGGAAGGGGAGGTACACGGCGTCCACGCCGCACTCGCGGAACGCGGCGTTGTGGATGGCCGGGCTCATCGAGTGGGCGACGGGGTTAGCAATGACGCCGTGGACGCGGGTGGCCGGCCCGATGCGGCGGAAGCCATAGAGGTCGAGCATGTCGCGGACGGGCACCTGGCCCGGCGCGGCCTCGCGGCCAGCCTCGGGCGCCGCGTAAACGAGGAAGGCGCCGAACTTAGGGCCGAGGACGCGGCTGACGTGGCCGTGCTCGCCCATCATCACCGCAATGGTCGGCTTGCGGGCGGCCCGCAGCACGCGGAAAGCCGCCAGGTTGTCGAGGAGCGACCTCGCGTGTGTGGCCACCTTCACGATGTCGGCCTCCGCGTGCTCCATGCGGCTGGCGATGGCCTCGATTTCGGCGGGCGTCTCCTGGAAATTGTGGTAGCTGACGATGATGCGTGCCCTGCCTTGCCTGCGGAAGCGGGGCAGGGCCTCCAGCTCCACGTCCACGAAGTCGGCCCCCAGCCGGTCGGCCTCTTCCAGGAGTTCGATGCGCTGCCCCTCGTCACCCGCCCACCGCCCCCCCTCGCGGACCGGGCGGCAGGTGATGATGACGGGACACGGCCGGCCTTCGAGGAGCCGCCTCACATCCGGATCGCGCACGTAGTCGAGCCGCACCTCGGCGACGTCGAACGCCCGGCTGGGCGCGTGGAGCGCCGCGAGGGTCTGCTCGGCGGTTTCCGTAGTAAGTGACACACATAAGAGAGTGTGGCTCATTAGCGGCCCTTTTCACGCCCGGGCATTTCCGATTTTCAATTTCCGATTGCCGATTTCAGACCGGGTCCAGTCGGACGCGGGCGGGGGCCTCGGAGTCGAAGTAGAAGGCCCGCACGGCCTCCAGGACGTTGGCGCGCAGGTCGCCCCAGGTGTCGCCCTGCGTGAAGATGTCCTCGTTCAGGCACTCTGCCACGTACCCGCCATCGGCCTCCTGAGTCACCTCGAATACGAGCTCATCCATATAAAGTGCCTCCTGACTGCCGAGACTTGTTTCTGAGTAACACTTCAGCCGAATGAAGTGGAGGTTTGGAGTGCGGCCTTCAGGCCATATCCTGCGCCCCAGATACGGGCTAAAGCCCGCACTCCGAACTCGGCGCGCCATCTCAGGGTGACGGTTGGCTGTCCACTTCATTCGGCTGAAGTGTTACGTTTCTGATAATAGCCGCTTCGGGGTTCTTTGTGGGTAGCCCCCAGGGGTTGTGGTTGTCGGTCGGCGCGAGCAGCTGGCGATCCAGCGCCGGCACAGGTGTATTTCGGCGTAAGTCCTTGCCATGCCTATGCTGAGGGA
>VGYV01001037.1 GCA_016872855.1 Planctomycetota bacterium | reverse complement strand
CCTCTCGATGCCCGACGACGACAAGACTCACCCCATCCCCGACCTCACCGGCTACATCACCGAAGGCCAAATCTTCCTCTCCCGCACCCTCCACAACCAGGGCCTCTACCCGCCCATTGACGTGCTCCCCTCCCTCTCCCGCCTCAAAGACAAAGGCATCGGCGAGGGCAAGACCCGCGAAGACCACGCAAACGTCCTCAACCAGCTCTACGCCGCCTACGCCCGCGGCAAGAACGCCCGCGAGCTCGCCGTCGTCCTCGGCGAATCCGCCCTCACCCCCACCGACCTCCTCTTCGTCAAGTTCGCCGACCGCTTCGAACGCGAGTTCGTCGCCCAGGGCGTCTACGAAAACCGCACCATCCAGCAGACCCTCGACATCGGCTGGCGCCTCATGGGCATGCTCCCCCGCGCCGAACTCAAGCGCTGCAAGCCCGAAATCCTCGACGAATACTACAAGCCCCAGGAAGCCGGGGCGTAAGAAGAGAAGTCAACCACGGATTACACGGATTACACTGATGGGACGAAGCCGACGAAGCCACCACCGAAAGCATCCGCGGCCCGTCCGCCGTTCTCTCCTCAGTCGGGTCTTCTTCGGCCTTGCCCCATCCTATCCGTGTCATCCGTGTAATCCGTGGTCGTCTTCTTCTTTGGTGGTCTGACATGAAGCGCAAAGTCCCCCCAACCCGCATGGAGCTCCTCCGCGTCCGCAAGCGCCTCGGCATCGCCGTGCGCGGACACAAGCTCCTCAAGGACAAGCTCGAAGGCATCATCAAAGAGGTCACGGAACGCCTCGGCGAGCTCAAGAGGCTGCGCCTCGAACTCGACGCCCAGTTCCCAGAGGCCATCGCCCTCTACACCAAGGCCGCCGCCGCAACCTCCCCCTCGGCCACCGAGGCCGCCGCCGCACAGTCCTACCCCGGCGGAATCCTCCAGGCCCGCCAGGACCGCATCATGGGCGTCCCCGTCGTTCGCCTCGAATTCACCCTCTCCGAGGAGACGCAGCCCTACAACCTCGACGAGACCTCGCCCTACCTCGACGCCGCGCTCGCCCGCCTCCGCGAGCTGATGCCCCGCATCGTCGCCCTCGCCGCCGCCGAGGACGCCATCCGCCGCCTCGCCGACGAACTCGAACGCACCCGCCGCCGCACAAACGCACTCGAATACTCCGTCATCCCCGACCTCCGCGCCACCCGCCGCCTCATTGAAGCCCGCCTCGAAGAATACACCCGCAGCGACATCTCCCGCCTCATGAAGGTCAAGGAAATGCTCCTCGCCCGCGACCAAATCACCCCCGGCTGAGTCAGTGGACAGCGGACGGTAGACAGTAGACAGACCCCAATCGTCCCCGTCGTCGAACTCGTGCCCCCTCACTCCTCCAGCGCGTGAGCCCGCGCCAGCGCGGACGGGCGCTCCATGCTACATGATCGTAACACTTCAGGCGAATGAAGTGGGAGCCTCCGGCATCCGCCGCAGAGATCGGGAACGGTTCGGAGTGCGGGCTTCAGCCCGTACCTGGAGCGCAGGATACGGCCTGAAGGCCGCACTCCGAACTGCCACCTCGCTCGGCTGAAGTGTTGCACATGATCAATCCCCCCGCGTGGGGATTTGATCATGTAGTGGGCCCCGCCCCGGTTTCCTAAGCTCCGGCGGCGCAATGAGTTGGGCCGCCGATGCGCTCTTCTGGCCCTCGCGCTACATGATCAACTCACGCACACCCCGGCCCGGACGCCCTACTCCTAGCCCGCCAATCCCCCTGCGCGTGGATTTGGCGGACTAGTGGCCCTGAAGGCGTCTGCTCAAAGCTCGTTCCCGCAGACACTTATGGCTTCTTACTATGCCTTCTGGACCCGCGCTAGCCCGCATTTCTCACCAACTGCGAAGTCCCGAAGGGACGTAAGGCTATAGCCGGCGGCGCAAGCCGCCGGATCGCAGGCGAGAGCCCCCCAGCCCCGACGGGGCGGCACGACAGAGCGCGGGTGCCGCCCCGACGGGGCTGGCGCC
>VGYV01001036.1 GCA_016872855.1 Planctomycetota bacterium | reverse complement strand
CGTCGTCAGTCCTGAGCGTAGCGAAGGATGCTCTCCGTTGCATCGCCTCCTCCTCACTCCTTGCCTGCGGCCAGAATCGCTGGCGTCGCAGCCCGCGTGGGTTCTGAGATAGTTTCTAAGCGGGTGACGTTGTCGAAGAAGTCGGGGTGTTCGTTGGCCTGGTATGCGTTTGCGGCGAGCTGGAGGAGGTCGGCGTGCTGGGCGTGGATGCCCCAGCGGTTGTGCTCCAGGCGATTGCCCTCGATGATCCAGTGGAAGGCCCGCCAGGCGCGCCCCTGGCACGCAACGTCGCCGCGGAAGACGATGCCGCCGCCGTTATTGTGGTGGCAGTGGTTGCCGCGCGCGACGCAGTGGCTGGCGGGCGCGCCGACGAAGACGATGCCGCCGTGGCGGCGCTCGACGTTCCAGCCCGCCGCCGGCTCGGTGAAGTTGTCGGAGAAATCGCAGTCCTCGACGAGCCAGCCCGCGCCGTCGCTCGCGGCGAGGGCGACGCGGAAGCCGCGCACCCGGAGGTTGCGGTGCGTGACCCCCGAGCAGCCCTCGGCCACGATGCCGACGCCCTGAAAGGAGTCCAGTTCGCCAGCCTTGCCCGGCCCGACAACCGTTGTCCCGTTGCCCTCAATCGTGACGCCGCTGGCCGCGATGACGAGAGGCCCCGACAACTCCGCCTTGAGTGGAAGCACCGTGTCGCGCACTACCCGCATGGGGCCTCTCCTGACCGCGCAGGTCCATGCTCACACTTATACCGAGCGACACGCCCTTTGTCCAGCAAGCGAAGCCGACAACCGGCCCAGCTCCGAAGGAGCGATAGGGTTTTGCCGGCGGCGTAAGCCGCCGGAAGGGGGAGCCGGAGGGCGCAGCCCCAACGGGGCGGAAGGAACACCCTGGGGTGCCGTCCCGTCGGGGCTGGCTGAGCTTCTGCTCGCCATCCGGCGGCTTACGCCGCCGGCAGAACCCTTTCGTCCCTTCGGGACTTCGCGGGCTGGTGAGAAACGCGCGCTAGGAGCCTGTCTGAGGATCGAGCCTCGGAAACTCGAAGTTCTCGATGCTGGCTGGGGAGGTTCGGAGGGGAAGGCCCTTCCCCTCCGAGGGGTGACAGCGGAGCGACGCAAGCCGGCGTAGCGTCGCGGAGCACAAAGGGGCGGAAGCCCCTATTGGAACTCCGTGACGCTCTGGGAGCTGAGTTCCCCGTGGGCTGCGTTGCCGGCGTCAGCGGGGCGGATGCAAGGCGCGGCGACGCAAGCGATGCCATGGAGCGCATCGCTGAGGAGACGCAACGCGGCAGCGGCGCCGCTCGCCGGCGAGCGGCGCGATGCTGCCGCAACCTGCAGGGACGCCGCGACTTCTGGCCGCAGGCAGAGCCTGGCCCGAGGGCTTCCGAAGGCGGGGGCAAGCCGGTCGAACAGTGCCGGATGACCCCGGTGGTGCTGACGATGCTTGACGGGGCGGACCTCGCGGCGGGAGGCCCACAGCGGTTGCGTCAGCGCCGCATGGTGCGCCTGGTGGAGGAGGCCCGGGCGCAGGAGGGCCTGCTGAGCCAAGAGGACCTCGCACGCCTGCTGGGCTGCGGCGTGCGGACCATCCGCCGCGACGTGCGCGAGCTGCGCCTGCGCGGTGGCATCCACCTGGCCACCCGCGGGCAGGAGAAGGACATCGGCCCCGGGGTCACGCACCGCGACCAGGCCGTCCGCCTCTGGCTCGAGGGCCACGAGCCGCTCGCCCTGGCCCGCCTCTTCCTCCAGGCCGACGCCCAGGGCGGCTGCCTCACCAGTGCCGAGGTCGCCCTCCTCCTCCGCATCAGCCCGAGCGCCGTCGTCTACTACATCAAGCAATGGCAGCGCGAGCACGGCCGCCTCCTGCCCCGCCGCGGCACCGTCCACGACATCGCCTACGCCGTACACATGACCCCATTACTCGTCGCCGAATACAACCGCCTCATCGACCAACTCGGCGAGGAGAACGCCCTCCTCAAACACCTCTTGCTCTCCAAGCGAAAGGAGGTA
>VGYV01001035.1 GCA_016872855.1 Planctomycetota bacterium | reverse complement strand
CATTGACCGCGAGGAGTTAAGTAACGTGTCCCCGATATCCTCCACAACCCGAACCTCATCCTCCGCCAGCCCGCACAACTCGTAGACCAGCGCGTCGACTCCGAGCATCACCCGGAGGCCTTCGCGGGAGTCGGTCGAGCTTCGTCCTCCGTCTCCTCGGGCGAGAACATGGCGGGCGGTGCCACTTCCAGCAGCCCGTTCGCCCAGGCCTCCAACTTGGCCGGGTCGTGGCCAATCGCGGCCTCAATAGCCAAGGTCTCGCGGTACTCCTGCGCCTCAGCGGCCATTGTCCACTTGGCGTCGATGCCGAGCTTGGTGACCTCCTCGCGGATATGCGCGAGGTCCACTTTGAAGAACTCCTTGCGATAGTTCACCTTGTTCATCTGCGTCATCAGGAAGTGATTGTGGAGCTTGGCCTCCAATGCCGGAGCGTCTTCGCTGTACATGAGCGCGTGGACGTCGAACTCGAACGGGACGCTGGAGTCGCCGAGCTCTCGGATCCGGTCTAGGGGTTCTAGCCGCCGGGTGAGTCCTATCTTGTACACGTGCTCGCCAAAGGAACCGATGTTGGAGATGATGTACACGTGGCCACGCTTGGTCTGCTCGGCCATGGACTTGGCCCGCTGGCTGAGTTCCTCGGCTTCCTTCAGTTTGGCGGTCAGCTCGGTCACCTGTGCCTCGTACTTTGCCCGCTGCTCTTCTGTCGCCTCCTGCACCATCTGCTCGGCTTTCTGCATCGCCTTGCGAAGCGCCTCCTCGTCGCGCTCTGCTTCCTTGATGGCGCGCTCGTACTCCCTACGGGCCTTGTCCTCTTCCCTGATCTGCTCTTTGATGCGACGTTGTTCCTCACGTTCGTCTAGTTTCAGCTTCTGCGCCACAACCGCCCACTTCAGCTCATCCAACCTGGCCGCAAGGTACTCTTCTGTGATCTGGCACTCCCGGAACGCCCGCCCGTTGAAGTTAACCATTGTGAAGGCGTCTCTGATCTCCTGGGCCAGCTTGCCCACATTGTCGTGCTTGACACGAGACAGGATTGAGTCCACCTTGCCGTTGAACGCATCCATCACGAACTCAATCGCAGTCTCGCGCCGGCCCTCTTCGACATACTTGCACGTGGCCGCGGTACGGTTCTTCACCATGGCGTCGGAACGGTCCCGCGCGCTCTTCAGTGCCTGCCCAGCCTCGGTGTGGCCGAAGTCCTTCGCCAATCCGTCCAGAAGGCTGCGGGTGGGAATCAGATACTCATCGCCGTAACCCTCGATGATGTTCCTCATCGCCCTGACGGTCTTCTCGTACAGGTCGGCCTTGTTCATCGCCTTGTAGGCGTCCCCCGCGATTTCCTCCGCCCGTTTGTTGGCGTCCGCGACGATCTGGGCTGCCTTAGCGGTGGACGCGTCCAGGCTGGCTCTGGCCGAATCCTCCAGGGCCTTCGCGCGCTCCTTGGCCCCCGAGGTCGTCGATTCCGACTCAGTTCGGGCGAGTTCCAGCGTTGCCGCGGCCTGCTGTTGTCCTTCGGCGACTAGCCGTGCGGCATCTGCCTGGGCTTTCTCTACGACCGCCCGCGCCGCCGCCATGAACTCCGCAGCCTTCGTGTCCGCATCCGCAACCACGCGCCACTTCGCGAGATGCTGATTCTCGGTTTCAAGTGCGGAGGCGCGTTTCTCAATCTGCCCGATACGAGACTCGTACTGTTCCTTCTGGTGACCCAGATCATGCGCGAGCGTCGCAGCCTTTCGCTCCGCTTTGGTGTACTGCAGCCAGAAGTAGATCAGCCCTACGAGCATCGCCGCCAGAAGAACACCCAGTACGACAATCACGTTGAACCTCCGGAAGTTGATAACGCCGACCGGCTCTCAGGTCGGAGGGCTGGCATCACGTCAAATCTCCCTGCCGCAATGCGGGCACGTCTTCTTCTCCGCTCGACGGCTCTGGAGTTCCTCGGCGAAGCCCGAGGCAAGGATGCCGGCCGGGAGCGCGAAGAAGCCCAGACCCAGCAGGGCAATCA
>VGYV01001034.1 GCA_016872855.1 Planctomycetota bacterium | reverse complement strand
GAGGTTTGGAGTGCGGCCTTCAGGCCGTATCCTGCGCCCCAGATACGGGCTAAAGCCCGCACTCCGAACTCGGCGCGCCATCCGAGGGCGACGGTTGGCTCTCCACTTCATTCGGCTGAAGTGTTACGAATCTGGCATGATGTGGGTGGAAGGGGATGCCGTCCTGCCCTATTGGGGCCACCGGCCCTTGCAGCGGAAGGAGAAAAGGCCGTCGCTAATCCAGTCGTCATCATCAAGACGTCCGAGGGCAGCATCTCGGTGGAACTGTGGGCCGACAAGGCACCCGGCACGGTGAAGAACTTCCTGCGCTACGTGGACGAGAAGTTCTACGAGGGCACGATCCTCCACCGCGTCATCAGCAACTTCATGATCCAGGGCGGCGGCCTGACGCGCGACCTGCGCCGCAAGGCGACCCACGACCCGATCAAGAACGAGGCCAAGAGCGACCTCAAGAACGTCCGCGGCACCATCGCCATGGCCCGCACGAGCGACGTCGACTCCGCGACCTCGCAGTTCTTCATCAACGTGCGGGACAACCACGGCCTGAACCACCAAGACGAGACGGAGGAGGGCTTCGGCTACTGTGTGTTCGGCAAGGTGGTCGAGGGGATGGACGTGGTGGACAAGATTCGCGCAGTGAAGACCGGCGTCGTGAGCGGCTACAAGGATGTTCCCCTCACGCCCGTCGTCATCGAGAGCGTGAAGCGGCAGGAGAAGGAATGAAACACCCACTGTTGCCCGCGGCGTTGGCCCTTGTGCCTCTCGCCGCAGTCGCCGGGGCAGTGCGCGACGGTGTCGTGGAGCTGCCCAAGGCGCCCAGGACCCAGGGCTTCGGCATGTGCGCCTGGGCGCCGAAGGCCGACGCCGCGCTGGTCTGCCAGCAGGGCGACTACGTGACGCGGGAGGACGGCAAACAAGGCTATCTCCTCTCGGCCTACTTCGTTGTTGACGCGGCGACGGGCAACGCCGCGCCGCTGTGCCGCGCGCACGAGATGTCCTGGACGCCCGACGGGCGGCTCCTCGCGCGCGGCTACGCGCCGCGCACCACCAAGGACGTGGAGGCCCTGACCTTCAGCCCCACCCAGCACGGCGACCGCGCCGTCTGCACCATCCTTGAGCCCGGCGGCCGTATCTACGGTGGGCTGACAACGAAGGCCATCGAGTGCGTCCCCTCCCCACTCGGCAACCACTTCCTCATTAGCCGGGAGCTTGCGGGGCGGAACAACTACACCTGCCTCAAGAAGTTCGTCATCGAGGTCCTGGGCGGCAGGTCCGTAACCATTCTCCCTCCCATCGCCGAGCGGCCCGGCCGCCTCGTAGGCTTCCGCTACGGCGCCAGATGGCTCACGCCCGACCGCATCCGAGCCGAGGTGGTGGACATGGATGCGAAAGAGGCCGCCCGTGCGATGCCGGGGCTGTGGCTCAACGTGACGCCCGACTGGTATGACCACGACTTGGCGAAGGGCGCGTGGGAGAAGCTGGCCGGCGAAGCGGACGCCGACGCCCGCGCCGAACGCTATCCCCTCGCCGGCGGCGAAGTGCTCGTCAAGCCGGGCCGCATTGATTCGCTCGTCGCCGGCAAGCGCTCGACCCTCGCCTGGCCCGAGGCCAAGGACATGCAAATCGAGGTCCGCGCCGCCTCGCCCGATGGCCTGCGGCTCCTCGTCTGCGTCGAGGTGCCCCAGATTGGCAAGGGCGGCCGGGGCTTAGGTGCCCCGGGCGCCGCCCCCAGCGGAGCGGCCCCGCCCCCCGCCGTCGAAACCGGCTACTACGCCCTCGACCTCGCCAAGGGCAGCAAGACCCGCCTCGACATGCAGCCCCGGGCCATCTGGAACAGCAACTTCTCCGTCTGCTCCTACCTGGAGGACGGCTCGCTGCTGATCATCCCCGACGACGCTCCCGCCGCGGCGCTCGACGAGGCGAAGGGCACCCTCGCGCCCCTTGCCGTGCCCGGCTACCCGTGGGCAAAGTTCATCATCACCAAGTGGGCCACGCCCGCCCGCGACAGCT
>VGYV01001033.1 GCA_016872855.1 Planctomycetota bacterium | reverse complement strand
CGCGTGGCCCACCTACTCGGGTTACGTCGTGCGGTCCACGTGGGCCGATTTCGGGCAGGTGACGGTTGCGGCGCTGCTCCCCTATATTCTCTTCGTGCTGGTCGTGAACGCGGCCCTGCGGCGCGCGTGGGAGCGGCTGGCGCTCAGCGGGCCGGAGCTGCTCGTGGCCTTCGCGATCGCGATGGTCGCCGCCACGATGCAGGGGGAGGGGCTGACGGGCTACTTCCTCGGGGTCATCACGGCGCCTCACTACTTCGCCTCGCCCGAGAATGCGTGGGACCAACACGTCCTCGCCCACGTCCCTTCGTGGCTCCTGGTGGGTGAGGGCGATGGGGCGTTGAGGCACTTCTACGAGGGGCTGCCGGCCGGCGGGGCCATGCAGTGGGGGGCGTTCGTGGTGCCCATCGTCTGGTGGGGCACGTTCCTGGCCGCGCTCTACCTGCTATCGTGCTTCGTGGCGGTGCTGCTGCGGCGGCAGTGGATGGAGCACGAGCTGCTGCCGTATCCGCTCGCCGAGGTGCCGATGCTGCTCGTGGCGCGGCCGCGGGGCTGGCTGCCCGACGTGGCGCGCGACCGCCTCTTCTGGTTCGGCGCCGCCATCCCCTTCGGGATCGTGTGCTGGAACATGGTGAGCTGGTTCGTCCACGGCTTTCCCAAGATTCCGCTGCTTGAGGGCTTCGCGGTCTTCCCACGCATCCAGTTCGCCCGCCACTTCCCCGCGCTCCATGCGAAGTTCGACTTCTTCGTCATGAGCTTCGCCTACTTCACGAGCACGGAGATACTCTTCAGCCTCTGGTTCTTCCACCTGCTCTCGATTCTCCAGGTGGGGATCATGAACCGGGTGGGCTGGAACATCGGGCCGGCTGACCACTGGTGCTCGTGGGACGCGGCGACGGGCTGGCAGAGCCTGGGCGGCTTCGCCGTGCTCGTGCTTTGGGGCCTCTGGGTGGCGCGGCACCACCTGGCCGCGGTCGCCCGCAGGGCGTTCACGGGCCGAGGCGGGCCCGACGACGCCGACGAACTGGTGTCGTACCGCACGGCCTTCTTCGGCACGCTGGTCTGCTTCGGCTACTGTGTGGTGTGGCTGGCGCGGGCGGGGATGACGTGGTATGTGGCCGCCGTGTTCCTGGCGGCGCTGCTCCTGGGCTACATCGGTGTAGCGAAGATCGCCGCGGCGAGTGGCCTTGTGTATCTCCGCGGCCCGGAGACGGCTCAGTCAGTCGTGTGGCACGTCTTCGGCTCGGCGGGGCTCTCGCACTCCACGATGGCGGCCATCGGCCTCACCTACACATTCTTCTGCGATGCGAAGGGCTGGATGATGACGCCCTTCGCCCACGCCCTCAAGATCGCGCGCTCCGCCGGCGTTCGCGGGCCACAGCGGCGGGGCCTATTTGGCTGGATCGCCCTCGGCTCGCTCCTGGGCGCGCTCGCCGCCATCGCGCTCGTGCTCTACCTCGGCGCGAGGGAGGGGGCCTACAACTTCGGCGTCGCCACCTTCCAGTGGGCCAACGTCCTCATCTGGGATGTCTCGGCGAACCGCGCCAAGGACGTGCCGTTCGGCACCGACTGGTCGCGGCTCGGCTTCGGCGGCCTTGGCGCGCTGATCGGGGCGGGGCTGATCTTCATGAGGACGCGCTTCGCCTGGTGGCCGTTCAACCCCGTGGGCTTCGCCATCTCCTCGTCGTATCCCATCCGCGACGCGGCCTTTGGCGTCTTCCTCGTCTGGCTCACGAAGGTCATGCTCTTCCGCTACGGCGGCGTGCGCTTCTACCACCGCGCCAGGCCGTTCTTCGTCGGCATGCTCGTCGGCTACGTCCTGGCCGTGGGCCTCGGCTTCCTTGTGGACTCGCTCTGGTTCTTCGGCGCCGGCCACCCCTTCCACGGCTTCTGAGCGCCTAACCCGCATTTCTCACCAGCTTCGCAGTCCCGAAGGGACGCAAGGGTCTAGCCGGCGGCGTAAGCCGCCGGATCGCAGAGAGGAGAACGCCCAGCCCCGACGGGGCGGCACGACAGAGCGCCCCTTCCG
>VGYV01001032.1 GCA_016872855.1 Planctomycetota bacterium | reverse complement strand
CTTCGCCTGCTGCCGCCACACAATGCTGGGCCGCCGGTTTCCTGGAACAGCTTCCCGTAGTTGAACAACTACGGAACGATGGCGGCCGGGCCTGCTGCCGCCTGGGCGGGCGGTCCTCTGCTAGAGGGATGGCTTCGCAGTTGAACAACTGCGGAACGACTTCGCCTGCTGCCGCCCCACGTGGGCGGGCCGCCGGTTCCGTGGAACAGCCTTCCGTAGTTGAACAACTGCGGAAGCCTTGCAGGGGCTCCGGGGCCGCTGCCGTCTCGTGGCCTTGCCGGGCGGCGGAGCGCCAGCTCGGGGGGGGGGCGGTCGCAGGACTGTTCCGCAGTTGAACAACTGCGGAACACTGGCCCTCTGACGCAGGGGAATCGGCGAAACAGGGTTTGGTGCCAACCTGAATGGGTTGTCGCGCTTTCGCGCGAAAGCGCGACAGTCACGGCGCCCGCTGGGCCTGGGGCTCTCCAATCCGGACTTCTTCTGACCCCGAGCCCCGAACACCTAACACCGCTTGTTGACAGGCACGGCGCCCGGCGCTACCATCGCGCCAGTGCGAAGGAGGCGGCGCAGATGATTGACGTGCATGCGCATATCGGCCGGTGCGGCAAGAGGCGGGGCGACACGCTTTCCGCCGAGCAACTCGTTGAGAAGATGAAGGCCTGGGGCATCGCCCGGGCGTGCGTCCTGCCCCTCCACGACAACCCCGAGGGGTGGTATCTCGGCAACACCACGGAGGAGGTCATCGCCGCCTGCGAGCGCTTCCCCGACCGCCTCATTCCCTTCTGCCTCATTGACCCGCGCTTCGGCGACAACAGCCCGACGAGCGACTTCCGCGACCTCCTGGCCGAATACAAGGAACGCGGTTGCAATGGCATCGGCGAGTTTCTTCCAAACCTCCTCTTCGACGACCCCCGCTGCCTCAACCTCTACGCCCAGGCGGGCGAGGCGAGCCTCCCCGTCCTCTTCGACATGATGCCCCAGCTCGGCGGCATGTACGGCGTGGTGGACGAACGCGGCCTGCCGCGCCTCGAACGCTGCCTCCGCGAGCTGCCGCAGACGGTCTTCATCGGCCACGGCCCCGCCTTCTGGGCCGACATCTCGGGCGACGTGATGCCCGAGGAGCGCCGCGGCTACCCCAAAGGCCCCGTCACCCCAGGCGGCGCCGTGCCGCGCCTGATGGCGGCCTACCCGAATCTCTGGGCGGACCTCTCGGCCGGCAGCGGCCACAACGCCCTGACCCGCGACCCCGCATTCGGCATCGAGTTTCTCAACCGCTTCCAGGACAAGCTGCTCTTCGGCACGGACGTGTTGCGCCACGACCAGACTGAGGCCGACGTGCCCATCGTGGGCCTCATGCGCCGCCTCCTGGCCGAAGGGTATCTCACCCCCGCCGCCCACGCCAAGATCGCCCGGTCCAACGCCATGAGGCTGCTGGGGCTCGACCTTACGCCAGCCCGCGAAGCGGGCGACCCAGCCGTAGCCCAGTGCCTGCCCTGAGCGAAGCCGAAGGGGCGACCAAAGGGAGCCCTGGGAAACGGCGGCACCCAACATGGAGCCCCCGAAGAGGGGCGACTCTCGCGGCAGGTGAAGCGCCCCCTTCGGGGGCTTCGGGGGGGAGCGCCGCGATCCCAGGGCTCCCTTCGGTCGCCCCTTCGGCTTCGCTCAGGGCAGGCACTGGGCTACGGCTCAAACGCCCCCGTTCGGGGGCTAGGCGAAGGAGCACGACTGATGCGCGCGCGGCACACCTGCTGGCTGGTCGTGGCTTCGGCGCTCGCCGCCACCTTGGCGAGCAGGGCGCTCGCGCAGGAGAGGCCCAGCGCCTGGCGCCTCTACGACGACGCGAGCGAGGCGCTCTTCACGGGAGGCGCCCGCGACAAGGTCGCCCAGCTTTTCGCCGATGCGGCGAAGCAGGAGCCCGACTCCCATGCCGGAAAGATGGCCGCCGAGCTGGCGACGCTCCTCGCCGACATGGCCAGGGAAGATGCCACCTTCCGCGAGCCGGACAATGTGGCCGCGCTGTCCCAGGAA
>VGYV01001031.1 GCA_016872855.1 Planctomycetota bacterium | reverse complement strand
GTCCTTCTGGCAATTCCACATGCAGAGCGACGCCCAGAGACGATTCGGGGCGCGGCGCTGGAGACCCGTGGCCCACTCAGCGGCCGAGACGGCCGCCGCCTAACGGTGTCCGAAACGGACCACGCCCAATTGATATTTGAAGATTTGACACCCCCTTCTGGGGCTGGCGGCGCGGAGGCGGAAGAGGCAAGCCCAGAAAGAGGCATGATCGCCCGCGGAATACGCGGAACACACGGAAGTGTCATCAGGGGTGTTCTGCCTCTGGTCCCTCTTCGTGTCGTCCGCGTGTTCCGCGTTTTCCGCGGGCATCCTCCTTCATGGCTCAGCGGAAGCGGAGGCCGAAGAGGTCGGCGTCGCGCAAGGTGAGGCGCAGGCGGATGGGGGTGCCGGCGAGGGCAGAGATGTCGCTGCCGCCTTTCCAGGTGACAGCGTATTCGAGCGAATCGCCGAAGATGTCGGGGCAATCGGCGAGGGAGCAGCCGGGGAGTGGCTTGCCCGCGGGGTCCTGGAGCTCGGCCTTCACGGTGCCCGCTGCCGAGGTGGAGAGGTTGAGGACGAGGGTCTTCCCTGCGAACGTGAGGGGCTTGGTGAGGAGTTCCCCGCCGGCCATCGGGGCGCTGGCGGAGGCGAAGCCATCGAGGCGCAGGGTGTAGCGGCGGATGTGGATGCTCTCGCCCGTCCAGTAGCCCTCGGTGGCGTAGAGCGACAACTCGTTGGGGGAGTTGGGCAGGTGGCTCTTGGTCTCGACGAGGTGCCAGGCTATGTAGTTGTCGCCGTACTTCCAGTTGTCCTTCAGTCGCAGGCCGGGGCGCAGGAACGCCTCGTGCCAGCGGTGAAAGGTCAGGCCGTCGCGGCTGGTCATGAGCAGGCCCTCGGTGAGGGCGGTGCCGTAGCGGTTGTTGGCCTTCGAGCGTAGGCGGCGGTGCTCCACTTCGGACAGGGCCTCCATTGCGGGGGACCAGCCGCGGTCAATGTAGCGGGTGGGGAAGCCGACGAAGATGTGCGGGGCGCGGTGGTAGGGCCGAATCTGGTTGGTGTAGAGGTGTTCCTTCGGGGCGCCGGGGTAGACGAGCCAGGTGGGCTCGGTCCAGTGGATGAAGTCCTTCGAGGTGGCGGTGCGGATGTCGCGGAGGCCGTCGCGGAAGTCGCGGACGTAGGCCCGGTACTCGCCGCGCTCGGCATCCCAGAAGGTGATGTTCTGGGTGTCGAATGCGCCCTGGGTGATGATGGGCTTGCCGTCGTTCACGGGCGACCAGCGCAAGCCGTCGGGCGACTGGTAGGCGAGGAGTCCCTTCCGCCATCCTGCGGCGGCGACCGCCTTGTAGCGCGCCTCGGGCGGGCAGGCGGGATTGGCGTCCACGAACGGCGAGAAGTCGTGGCACAGCTCGCCCACGCGAATGATGTTGTTCTTCTTCGACCCGCCGAACTCGACGAGGCCCAGCTCGGGCCGCGTCCAGCGGATGCCGTCCTTGCTCTCGGCCACGCAGGTGACCATCGGATGGCCGTCCTTCACCTTGTTCCCTTCCAGGTTCATCTGGTGGCCGCGGTAGTACATGCGATAGGTGTCGCCGTCCTGGAGGACGGTTACGTATCCGCAGCCGTTGCCTTCCCAGGGTGCGTCGAGAGCGAGGCAGATTTCGCGGGGGATGGGCGATTGAAGGCGGAGCTGCGCGGCGCCGCTGAGGCGCTCGGCCAAGTGGTCGTCCACCATCAACTCCAGCCGCGAGCCGAGCGCAATCGGCTCCGCCGCCTGGGCGAGGGCCACGACCAAGGCCACCAACGCCAACGCAAGGTCAAGCCGCGCGGAGATCATCGCTCTTCCCCCAGCGTCCAGGAACCCCCCGTCCCCAACTCTCCTCGGCCGCCATTCTATAGCTGAGGCTACGGCGCGTCAAGAGTTTGCTGCTAAATGGCTTTCAGCGATTCGGCTCATTGGGGCGAAGACCGCCTGAAGGCGGGACTCCAAACGAGCCGCGCTCCCGGTTCGGAGTCCTGCCTTTAGGCAGTCTTGTCCCCAGTGAGGGCGCCGCCGAATCGCT
>VGYV01001030.1 GCA_016872855.1 Planctomycetota bacterium | reverse complement strand
GATGTGACCCCGCCGGGGTAGCCGGCGCGGCGGAGGATGCGCTTGAGGCGGTCGGCGGGGGTCTCGATGGGGGCGGTGAAGGCGAGCCGGAAGCCGACGTCGGTGAAGCTGTCCTTGCCCTCGCGCTCCTTCACCAGGCCGAGGGGCCAGGGCCGGTCGAAGGGACGCGCCTTGCCGTCCCAGAGTTCGGGGGGGGAGAGCGCCGAGGCGCCGATGACGCCGAACGCCGCCTCGTGCTTGAGGACGAAGGCGCGAATCGCCTCCGCCACCGGCGGCGCCTTGAGAAGGGCGTCCTCGAGCGCGGCCGGCTGGTCGAAGACCAGTTCGGCGACGTTGCCGACGAAGTGCTGGAACCCGCCCCCGCCGGCGGAGGCGACGGGGCTGAACCAGAGCGTCCCGTCGTCGGCGTCGGTGGCGACAAGGGCGTCGCCGCCCCGCTTCACACTCTTGCCTGCCTCGCTTTCGAGGGAGGGGAAGATGGCGGCGTCGGGCCATTCGGGGCGAACGGTTTCGGCCTTCTTGCGCATGAACTCCTGCTGCTTTCGCCAAGTGGCGTCGCGGAGGTTGGGCTTGGCGGTGGGTGGGTGCCCATCGCCGGCGATGGGCATGGCGAGGGCTGCCTGCCATTCTGCGGCGGAGGGGAGGCGGCAGCCGAGGATACACGCCGCCTCGAGCGCGGCGGGGACAGACAGGTACTGAATCGGGGACTGAGTGCTTGGGCGGCCGGCGTTGAGGGTCTGAGGGTAGAGTTCGCTGGCGCCGGCCTCGGCGACGAGCCAGGTGCGCGGGGTGGCCAGCTCGTCGCGCAGGCGCGCCCACTCCCAGGTGCGTGGGCCTTTGCGGGTGTCAATGCGGGCGCCGCTGGGCTTGTCGAGGAGGAGGGCGAGGTCGCCCCACTTGTCGGCGGCGCGGACGGCGTCGAAGAAGAGGCCGGCGGGGGTCTCGGTTGCGGCCAGGTAGCAGGCCTTACTCGCCTGGTCCTTGGGCTCGACGCGGAGGAAGGTGAGGCGGTGGCCCCGCTCCTCCCAGATGAAGGTGACGGACTTGCCTTCGTCGGCAATCTCGGCCTTCCACTTGCCGGCGAGCGGGCCGCCGGCGGGGCCGGCTTTGTCGAGGCCCGCCTTTGGGTCGTGGGCCATCTTCTCCTGGGCGAATGCCTGGAGGTCGCCGAGGAGCTTGGCAACGGCAGGCTGGCGGGCGGCGTCGCCGAGGGCGGTGGCCTCCTTGAGGAAGGCGACGACCGCGGCGTCGAGCTTCTCCTTCGGCTCGTCGTCGCGTAGGCCTGCGGCGGCGCGGCGGAAGTGGCGGAGCTTCCAGCGAAGCTGGCCCGCGGGGCTGAGCGCCTTGACGAGCTGAGCCGGGTCGCCGAACTTGCCGCCGAGCGCGACGATGGCCGCCACGTCGGGGTCAGCCAGGTTCTTGGCCTCGGCGCGAGCGGCTGTGGCGTTGAAGCAAACCTCCCAGCGGAGGGGGCCCTGGCGGGCCAGGTCGCCGGGGACCCATCGCACGGCGTGGGCGCCCTTGAGCTTGTCGGCGGCCTCGGCGACGCGGGCGCGGAGGGCCAGCTCTAGGTTCAGTTCAGCGAGGGTGGCGGGCCAGTCCTTCACGTCGCCGAGTGCCCGCCAGATGAGCATGACGGCCTGGGGCGCTTCGTCCTTGCCGAGCGCGGCGGCGCGCTCGGCGAGTTGCTTGCGGTCGAGCTTCTTCAGGGCGAGGAGCTTCTCAAGCCGTTCGAGCGTGGGGGCGAAGAGCGGAGCAAGCTCTTTCGGCACAAAGTCCTTCGGCCAAGACTCGTGGAGCTGAGCGGCGGTGCGGCGCGCGGCCTCGGGCTTGTCGTCGGGCAGGTAGCCGGCGTCGAGGAGCGCAGCGATGTCCTGGCAGTTGGCGGCGAGCTGGCCGGCCAGGATGCTCCACTTCTTGTAGGCGCTGACGGCTTCGGCCCACGCCTTGTTCTGCTTGAACTCGGCGGGGCCCAGGGCGGGGAGCCTGCCGTCCTTCCAGGGGATGGCAGCGACGATGGCCTGGAGGGCCGCCTCGCGCTGCTTTGCGAC
>VGYV01001029.1 GCA_016872855.1 Planctomycetota bacterium | reverse complement strand
CGGGTCGCGCGGCGCGATCCAGCTCGGTATGTGCGGCACGATGATCTCTGTCCACGCATTCTCTGGCGTCGCGTAGTAGAACGGCCGCGTGAGGATGTGGAAGAGATTCGTCACCAGCCCCCACGTCGGAATCGCCGAGGCCACGATCATCATTATGTAGATGAGCAGCAGCTCCGCCGCCGAGAGCGCGTTCCGCCCGAACAAGAGCTTCAGCAGCGGGTTCACCACCAGCACGAGGACGAACAGCAGCATCATCGCCCCCGCCGTGATGTAGTCCGACGTCAGCCCCGCCACCCGCATCACCAGCACCACGTAGGGGCACGCGATGTTGAGAAACACCGACAGCACGGTGCCGATGGCCAGCGCCCGCACCGTGAAGCCGTGGGGCGCGATTCCTGGGAATGCCGCTCTCATGGCCGGCAGACTACCCCATCGGCCCACCCTGGTCAAGTCGCCTTCCCCACGCAGGGGGGGACAACACTAGATAGCTTTCAGCGATTCGGCGGCGCCCTCACCGGCACCAAGACTGCCTAAAGGCAGGACTCCGAACCAGGAGCCCCACCTGTTTGGAGTCCTGCCTTCAGGCAGTCCTAGCCCCAATGAGCCGAATCGTTGAAAGCTATCTAGGGGTCTCACCCATACCGTGTTGACTCCACGCAGCGGCTCGTGTAGGATCAAGGCTGTGAGGTGGCGGCGTCCCAGGAACCCAGGAGACTGCGTGTGGCTCTACCGATGACGGAGATTGGCGGCTACCAGGTATCGCGGCTAATGTGCGGCTCGAACAGCTTCTTCGGCTTCTCGCACATCAGCGCGGCACGCGATGCGTGGATTCGCCGCACCTACACCGATGAGCTGATAATCGAGATCATGTCCGCAGGGGCACTCCTCGGCATCAACTGCTTCATCAGCGGCCCGCTCCCGCGCTTCGTCAGAATCCGCGAGGCCATCGAGAAGCAGACCGGCGTCCACACCGTCTGGTTCGCCACCCCCAGCGGCAAGGACCTCGCGGAACTCAAGGAGGGCATCCGCGCCACCGCCGACCTGGGGGCCGAGTTCTGCATGCCCCACACCTGCTGGACCGAGGCCTACCTCGACGTGGCGAACATGGAGGTCCGCGGCTACCCCGAGGCCGCCGAGCTCATCCGCAAGCTCGGCATGGTCCCAGGCCTCAGCAACCACCGCCCAGAATCCCTCCGCGCCGTCGTCAAGCAGAACTACGACTGCGCCACCCTCACACTCCCCTTCAACTCCGACGGCTTCCTCTGCTCCGTCGAGACCGACTGGACGGCTCGCCTCATCCAGGACCGCCCGCTCCCCATCATCAGCATCAAGCCCCTCGCCTCCGGCCGCATCCAGCCCCCGACCGGCTTCTCATTCGTCTACCGCCACATCAAGCCCACCGACACCGTGGCCGTGGGCGTGCTGAGCCGCGAGGAGATCGAGGAGGACGTGAAGCTGGCGCTCCAGTATATGGGTGCGAGCGGCGCGCCGGTGCAGACCGACCTCACCATGTCGCGCAGCAAGGCGGCGCTCGTGAAGTAAAGGCAGATTGGAAGGGCGTGTTGCCCAAAGGGCGAACTCGTTGGGAGTCCCGCCTTCAGGCGGTCTTCTCTTGCCCCAAACCGCCTGAAGGCGGGACTCCGAACGGGGTGGATCCCCTGACCCGGGTTTGGGCAACGCGCCCGGAGGGGCATATGAGCCGCCGGACCACGAAGGTGAGGATCATCCTGGTCATCGTGGTCCTTTTCCTCGTCTTCGGCCTTCTGCCCAGGTGGTACTTCTACTCGATGGACAAGGCGAGAGGGCAGGCCCGGCAGTTGCGCTGCCGTAAACAGGTGTCAAATCTTTATTTTTGAATTATTTGACTTTGGCCCGCCCTTGTGGATAATGGCGGCTATGGCGAGACCTCTGCGGCTTGAGTGTGCGAAGGCCTTCTACCACGTGTTCTCGCGTGGGAACGAGCGGCGCGCGGTCTTCTACGACGACCGTGACCGCGAGCATTTCCTTGCCCTCCTCGGCGTCGTGCGCCAGCGCTTTGAGGCCGAGCCGTTGGCC
>VGYV01001028.1 GCA_016872855.1 Planctomycetota bacterium | reverse complement strand
AGACCAGCCTCGCCAACGTCAAGAAGCGCCTCTACCGCGCACGGCGTCGCCTCGCCGACTGCGTGCTGGACAAGCTCCGAGGTGGCCGATGAACGACGCCAGCCGACTGCCCGATGAGGTGGCCGAGGACCTGCTGTCGGGCGGACTTGCCGAGGGGGATGCCCAACGGCTGCGGCAAGGTGCGGGGGCCGCGCGCGACTTCGCCGGCGCCCTCCTTGTCCACGGCCTGCTGGCCGGCCGCGAGGCCGACCCGGAGAAGGCGCTGGCCGCCATCCGCCACCGGCTGGGCAAGCGGTCGCCGGCTCGGCGCTGGCTCCTTTGGACTGCTGCGGTGGCCGCCGCGCTCCTCATCGCCATCGCCGGCAGCCTGTTGCTTCCCCCGTGGCGGACCATGGCGCCCTCCGGAGCGCACGTGGTCAGCGGCACACTGGAGGGCATCGAGCCCGGCAGCGCCGAAGTGCCGCTGGGGCGCGCCATCGGCACGGGCAGGGAGCACGTCGTTCTGGCGTGCCGCGAGGGCTCGCGCCTGGATGTGGCCCCGGAGTCGTCCCTCACGCTCCGCGGCAAGGCGGGCCGCGACCGCTGGCGCATCGAGCTGGCCGCGGGAGGCGTGCAGTGCGACGTTCCCAACGGGCAGGACCCGTTCCGGGTCTGCACCCGCGCGGGCGACGTGGTGACCGAGGGCACCCGCTTCAGCGTGCGGCTTGCCGAGGGCTACAAGGGCCTCTGGGGCCTCGCCGTGAGCGTCGCCGAGGGACGCGTCCGCGTCGAGCGGCGGCCGCAGCCGAACGTGGGGGTGGCGGCCGGGGGCCTGCGGCTCTTCCCCGCGCCCACGGCGTCGAGGCAGGAGGCCCTGCTCGCGCTTCGCCTCCTCTTCCCAGGCGAGGCCGTGGAATACCTCGCCACCAAGTCCGTCGGTGGCCTTCTGGAGATCGAGGGCTGGATAGGTGACCAGGACGTGGAGGCCGTCGTGGCGCCCGACGGCAGCGTGCAGAGCTACTCGCGCGAGCTGCCCCGTGGCGAGCTGCCCGGGGCGCTGCCGGCGCCCGTGCGTGAGGCGCTCCGTGCCCGCTTCGGCCCCGACGCCCAGTGGGTCGAAGCCGAGGTCGAGTTCCGCGGCGGCACAGTGGCCTACGAGGTCACCCTCCGCGTCCAGGGAAAGGAGGTGGAAGCCAAGCTCGACGCCGATGGCCGTTTCCTGGGAAGGGAGGAGAACGAGTGAGCGCGGAGCGCTGAATGGCTTTCAGCGATTCGGCGTCGTACCGCATGACATCAAGACCGCCTGAAGGCGGGACTCCGAACAAAGATGCGGCTGTTGGGAGTCCCGCCTTTAGGCGGTCTTCCGGAGCAATGCTCCGAATCGCTGAAAGCTATCTGGGGCCAATGTGGCCCCTCGATTCAACCGGGCCGTGTGGAGAAGGAGAACGCAGATGAGGAAACTGTGCTGGCTTGGGTTGGCGGCGCTGGCCCTCGCGGCCTTCGCCGAGGGCAAGGAGGAGAAGATCGCGGTGAAGGACCTGCCCAAGACCATCGTCGCCGTGGTCAACGCCATGTTCCCCGACGGCCAGATCGTCGAGGCCGAGAAGGAGATCGAGACACGGGGCGGCAAGACCGTCGTCGAGATCGAGGTCACCGTGAAGCCCAAGGAGGGCAAGGCCGTCGAGGTCGAATTCACCCTTGACGAAAAGGGCCAGATCAAGAGCATCAAGGTCGAAGAGGAGGATGATGACGAGGACGACGACAAGGACGATGATGACGATGATGATGCGAAGGAGAAGAAAGGCGGCGTGTAGCGACTGCCCCACCCCCTCCCGCGGGGCTCAGCGCCCGCGGGAGGGAAGGCAGGACGGCCTTGCCTTTGGCGCCCCAATTCGAGTATAATCCCGTGCAGCGGGAGCGCAAGGGACCGCGCGTTGCGAGGTTTGCGATGACTAAATAACTCGCCACGATTTCGACTCGATATTCGCAAATCGTGAGCTGGCAATGTGTTGTGGAGCCGTGTAGAATTAGCCCCCACTGGGTGTATGTTGGTTTCCGACCACCAGTGGGGGCCATGAG
>VGYV01001027.1 GCA_016872855.1 Planctomycetota bacterium | reverse complement strand
CCGGGACATCATACCAGGAGTGCGATGTGTCCTTCATCCTCGACGCCAAGGAGGGGAAGAGAGAGGTGACTGTCTGGGGGAACCAGATGCCGCTGGAGCGGGCGCTGCGCTGGGTGTGCCGGGCCTCGGGAATGGCCTACACCTGGCGCGAGGGCGAGGTCGTCCTGGCCCCGCGGCCGTAGGGCGCGATAGAGGATCACGCCCGGGGAGGGGGAGTGAGCGTCTGAGCCCCTGACGAGAATGGCGTAGAGATAAGGCACTGCCGCCTGAAGGCGGGACTCCGAACGAGCGCGTAACCTGTTTGGAGTCCCGCCTTTAGGCGGTCCTCTCCTTCGGCTCCCGCGGAGCCAGTGCCCTATCTCGACGCCATTCGCCCCTGACGAGGAAGGCACGCCATAAGTGTTGTCATGTCCAGGACTTCTGGACACGCAGGTAGATGATCAAAGGCGGGGGGCTGACCGACGACTATGGAGGTGATGCGAGATGACCGGACGCGAGCTGGTGGCGGCGTTGCACGGCGGCAGGCGGGTCTACGGCACCTGCATCACGGCGCCCTCGCCCCGATGGCCGGGCGTGGCGAAGGGGCTGGGCCTCGACTTCGTGTTCATTGACACCGAGCACGTGGCCCAGGACCGCGAGCGCGTGGCCTGGATGTGCGGGGCGTTTCGGGGCCTGGGCATCGCGCCCGTCGTCCGCATCCCCGAGCCCGACCCGTATCAGGCGTGCATGGTCTTCGATGCGGGGGCGGAGGGGGTGATCGCGCCGTACGTGGAGACGGCTGCCCAGGTGCGGGCGCTCGCGGGCGCGGCCAAGCTGCGGCCGCTCAAGGGCAAGCGTCTGGCCGACCGCCTCTCTGCTGTGGGCGGGGCGTCTCTGCCTCGCGAAGAGGAACGCGGGGCACGGAGGCCCCGCCCACATTCGGAGGCGCTGGAGCCCGAGCTGGAGAGCTATCTCGCCGAGCGCAACGCGGGGAGCGCGCTCATCGTGAACATCGAGAGCACGCCTGCCATCGCGGCGCTCGACGAAATCCTGGCCGTGCCCGGCCTCGACGCCGTGCTCATCGGGCCGCACGACCTCACGTGCAGCCTCGGCATCCCCGAGCAGTACCGCCACCCCCGCTTCGACGAGGCGGTGCGGACAATTGTGCGGAAGGCCCGTGCCGCGGGCGTGGGCGCGGGCATCCACTACTGGCTCGGCACCGACCAGGAAATCTCCTGGGCGAAGGACGGCCTGAACCTGCTCATCCACAGCACCGACAGCGTGCTCTTCGCGGGCGCCCTCCGCGCCGACCTGGCCACGGTCAAGGCCGCGCTGGAGGGGAGCGCGGCAGGCGGCACGCCCGACGAATCCAGGCTCTGATGGGCGTGTCGCACGAGTGGTGAACTCGTTTGGAGTGCCGCCTTCGGCGGTCTGCCCCGTCCCCAATCCGCTTGAAGGCGGGACTCCGAACGGGCTTGGTCCCCTGAGTGGGTTCCGTAAGTCATTGCTCTGCAATCGGTTAGCCCTGCGTGAGAGAAAAGTTAAAGAACGTTAATATTCTCGCTTGCATTCCCTGCGGAACCTGCTATAATCTCTGCCGTCCGAAAGACGTCAAGTCTAGGGCGGTCTTCCAACCGAGCTCGTTACTGCACGATCTGGCCGTGCCCACAAGGCACGGCCAAGTCGTTTCATGGGCGCGGCGGTGTCATGTGTTGTCGTGTCTTGTCACCCGGTGTAATCGCGCCTGCCGGCGCCGCCTGTGGCGGTTGACTCGCCGGAGCGAATGCGTATATTCGGGCATGAGGGTGTGACACACGGAGAAAGGAGAACGCAGGTGGCAAGCGAGCCCGAAGCCCTGTCGCCCGACGAGGCGGTCGCCGCGATTGACGGCGAAGACATCCAGATGGTGAAGGCCCTCAACGCGGCCTACGAGAAGCTCACGGGGCAGATCTCCCGCGTCATCGTCGGCCAGAAGAAGGTCATCGAGGAGGTGCTCGTCGCGGTCTTCTGCCGCGGCCACGGCCTGCTCGTCGGCGTGCCCGGCCTCGCCAAGACGCTCCTTGTCAGCACCATCGCCCGCGTG
>VGYV01001026.1 GCA_016872855.1 Planctomycetota bacterium | reverse complement strand
CGCGGGCCGAAGTGGATTTCCTGGCCCGCGAGGGCGACGGTGAGCTGCTTGTCCTCGGCCTTGGCGGGGTCGGCGGAGGCCGCCGGGATGTCGAGCTTCTGCCCCGCAGGCACCACGAACGTGGTGGTGAGGATGAAGAAGATGATGAGCAGGAAGGCGATGTCGGCGAACGACGTCACCTCAGGCTCGAAGAAGGGCCGCTGCTTGCGGAGAGGCATGGGGCGAACTCATTTTCGATTTCTGATCTCTGATTTTCGATTGCATCACGGCTGGGTGGAGGCGCGGCCCAGGGAGATGAAGTCGATCAGGTCCTTCATCGTCTGCTCGATCTCGAGGACGTAGCGGTCTATCTTCTTGGCGAAGACGTTATATGCGACGACGGATGGGACGGCGATGAGGAGTCCGGCTCCCGTGGTGATGAGTGCCTCGGCGATGCCGGCCGCCACGCCGCCGGCCTCCATGCCGCCCATCTCGGCCATCGTGTTGAACGAGGTGATCATTCCGGTGACGGTGCCTGTCATGCCGAGGAGCGGGGCGATGCTGCCGATCATCGAGAGGAGGTTGAGCCTGCTTTCGAGGGGCTCCATCGCGTGGGGCGCGTAGTCCTCCATCGTCTCCTTGACGTTTGTCTCGATCTCGATGACGGCTCGGCCGCGGGCGACGAGTTTGCGGTAGCGGTCGAGGCCGGACAGGAGCACGGCGGCAACCGGGCCTTGGAACTCGTGGCACGCGCTCACCGCGTCGTCCACGCGGCCGGCGTCGAGGCAGTCGGTGACTTTCGCGCGCAGAGCCATGATGTCGGTGTCCGCCGCGCGGAATGCGCGCACGCGGTCAATCATCACGGCCAGCGCCACAATCGAGCAGGCGGCGAGGGGATACATGAGCAGCCCCCCGTCCAGGATGTACTCAAGCATCTCGTCTCCTCGGCGATGACAGAAGAGGATGAATGGATGTGTGGATGAATGGATGGATGAAAGAACTGGTCTGCTCTGGCATTCATCCAATCATCCATTCATCCACCCATCCAGTTTGGCCGGTCATTCCTCCTTCTTCTCCTCCCCCTTCGGCTCGGCCTTGGGCTCGGGGGTTTCGGCCCCGCCGCTCATCTTCTTCTCGATGATCTCCTGGAACTGGCGGGCCTTGGGGGCCAGCGGCGAGTTGGGGTACTCGGCTAGGAGCTGTTCGGCCTTGCCCTTGGCCGTCTGGAGATTGCCCAGGCGGTAGGAGGCGATGACCCACTTGAGGAGCATGCGGTCTAGGAAGCTGGCGTCGGGGTAGTCCTGGAACACGCGCTCCATCAGCTCGACGGCCCGCTTGTAGTCCTTGGCCAGGATGTAGTAGTTGGCGATCTGCTCGAGGGCGTCGCCCGCGAAGGGGGAGTCGGGGTAGTTATCTGAGCACTTCTTGTAGGCGGTGAGCGCCTGGCTGAGGTCTGGGTCGCGGCCCTGCTGTTTGGCGTGCTCGTTGGCGAGCCTTTCGAGGACTTTGCCGATGTTGTACTGGGCTTCGGCCTTGAGGTCGCTCTTGGGCAGGCCGATGACGGCGTTGAAGATGCCGATGGCCTCGTGGGGGTTCTCGCTCTCCATGCGTGCCTGGCCGATCTTGAGGAGGGCGCGGTCCACGAGGGTGGAGTCGGGGAAGAGCTGGGTGAGGGTGCGGCACACGGCGATGGCCTCGCCCATCTTGTCCTGCACGAGGAGGAGGTCCCACTTGACGCTGAAGGCTTCCTCGACGAGCGAGCGGTCGAGGCTGGCCTTGGTGCTGGTGCGGATGACGTCGTCCACGCGGTCGAGGCCCTCGGATGACTTCTCGTTGGCCTGCTTCTGGAGGCCGACCTCCTTGAAGATGGAGCCCAGCTTGAGGTAGATTTTGGCCTCGATGAGGTTCTTGCGGGCCTTGAGGTCGAGCGTGTCCACCTCGCGGTGCTCGATCTTGACGTCCTGAATCTGGCCGATGAGGAGCTTGGCGTTTGCCCTGACCTCGCGCGGCTCGGCGCCGGCGATGTGGGCATCGTCGAGGTATTCGACCACAAGCTCGTCGCCCTTCATGGCCGAGAGCTTCTC
>VGYV01001025.1 GCA_016872855.1 Planctomycetota bacterium | reverse complement strand
CTCCTTCTTAGGCTGCACCTTGGCGGGGTCTCGGATGAAAGTCTCGACTCTCGCCAGGTAGCCTTGCCGGAGGGCCGCATCATCGGGCTTCTGGGTCATCAGGCCCAGCGCGGCCCTCAGCTCGGGCACGATGGCTTGCTGGGCGAGTTCCGCCGCCCGCTCGGCGGCCTTCACCAGCCTCGCCTTCTCCTGCTCAATGGCTTTGAGCACCCCGGCCACCATCGGGTCGCTCTTGGCGGCGGCGAAGGGGGCGGGGGGGACCTCGTCCAGGGTGAACCTTGCGGCGGCGCGCTCCTCGGCGGCCACGGCGGGGCCGGCTTGGCGTATCCGCTCGAAGGCCCCGAACGCTTCGCCGTAGTTCTTGGCCTCGATTGCGCTGAAGGCCCGGCCCAGGGCGTCCTCCGCCTGCTTGACGGCGGCCTGGGCGGCGTCGGCGTGGCGCCGCAGCTCGGCCGCCTGGCGGTCCAGGACGGGCTTCACGGCCAGGACGGCCTCTTCGAGGGGAAGCTTCTTGGGGTTCGTGAGGATGTCGGCGACTCTGGCTGCGGCGGCCGCGGTTCGCGCCTTCTCCTTTTCAATCTCAGCCGCCTTGTTGCGGGCCTTCTCCTCGCCGCTGACGGAGGCGAAGACGGCCGGGTCGCAGCCCTCTCCTGGCCTGATCTTCTCGGCGTTCGCCTTCTCGGCCTCGGCCGCTGGGCCGAGGGGGCGGAGGCGTCCAACGCTTGCGTGGGCCTCGCCGTAGCTCTGCCGCCCAATGGCATCGGCGAGCTTGCCATGCGCCTCGTCGGCCTGCTTCGCAGTGGCCTCGGCGGCGTCGGCGTGCTTGCGGGCCTCGGCGAGCTGGCGCTCCAGCACGGGCATGGCCACCAGGAGGGCCTGCTCGCGCGCGCGGGCCGCCGGAATGTCGAGCTGGAGCGTGAAGCTGAGCTTGCGCTCGGGGAGGGAGACCTCGTAGTTGCGCTTGAGCTGCCTCGCGTCGAGGTTGGCCGACTCGAAGGTCAGGCGGTAGGTGCCGTTGAGGCGCTTGAGGATTTCGTCATACGCGTCCCGCGCCCTGTTGGGATCCCTCTCGGCGCGGAAGTACACGCCCCCCGTCGGCTTCGCGATGTCCCGTAGCAGCCGCTCATTGATCCCGCCGTGCAAGGTCCGCTCGAGCCACCAGGGCGAGAGGCCGATGAGGAAGACGGGACGCCGCGCCTGGGTCACCTTCTTGACGGCCTCGTCCTCGCTCCAGAGGCTGTAGTTGTCCCTCCCATCGGTGAGCACCACGATGGCCGCTCGGGACCCCTGTGGGAGCCGCATCACCTCCCGAGCCGCCAGGGCCAGGGAATCCAACAGCGGTGTCGTGCCGAGCATGTCGATCCGATCAATCGCGTCCCGCACGAGCTTCCAGTCCGAAGTGAAGTCCTGGACCAGCTTGGCGCGTGCGAGTTTGTCGCCCGTGCCATCGGGCAAGGGCACGGGGACGGTCTCGTACTTCGTGGAGCCGACCACTACGGCCACGCGGTCCTGCTGCTGAGGGCGGGCCAGGAAGCGGTCGGCGGCGGCCTGCATCCGCTGCGTGCTGGTGGACTGGCTGTTGTCGAATACCAGCATCAGGTTGAGTTCCGGCTTCTCGCCCCTGGGCACGTCGGCCAGGGTCATCACGCGCGGCTGTGCGACCGGCTTCCCGTCCTCCTTCACCGCGAAGTCAGCAGGCTTGAGGTCTGAGACGATCAGGTTGTTCGAGTCCAGCGGCGTCACGTCCACGGTGACCGTGGGGAACCGGTCGGCGTTCCCGCGGTCGGCGGGCGCGCCCGCTGCCCATGCGCACGTCGAAGCCAGAAGCAGCAGCGGCAGGCGCGCCATCACGAAGGCTACACGATGTGCTCCCAGCGGTCTCACTCGCGTGCTCCTTTCCTGGGGAAGCCTGCGGCCAGACGGTGCCGCTCACTGGCGAGCGGCGCGGCGTCGCAGCCCACATGGGTTCTGAGATAGGCGCTTAAGGACTCAACATCGACAACAAATTGTCGATCTTCCGACGCTGTTTACCGCCGCCCCCTTCGGGGCTTTGGCACGGGTTTTTG
>VGYV01001024.1 GCA_016872855.1 Planctomycetota bacterium | reverse complement strand
TGACGGGCGACACGGTTCGGAAGAACCGCCGGAGCGACATCGCCGACTGGAAGCAGCTCGCCTCCCGCCAGGGGAGCGACGAGACGATCTTCAAGCACTCGGTCACCCTCCTCGACAACATCGAGGCCGTCGCGGTGCGGAATGCCGATCAAAGGACGAAGGTCATCGAGGCCTTCAGGAAACACGGGATCACGCGGCTGCCCGACGGCCGCAAGGTCGAGGACATTGTGGTGGTGCCATGAGCATGAAAGAAGCCATCCAGGCGGAGAAGGCCAGGCTCCAGGCGGCGCTCGACGCCGTGACGGCGCCCGGCGCGACGATGAGCATCTTCTTCCCCGACGGCGGGTCCCACCGGTTCGAGGTGGACAGCTTCGTTGTGCTGCGCGCTATGCCACAGGTGGACGCAGCGGGCAACGTGGCCCTCTGGCGCTACGACCTCATGTTCAAGGAGGTCGGCTACGACCAGGGGATGCAGTACGTCCACCTGATCAGCGACGCCACGGCCGAGCAGCCCCACGGCCAGAGCCTCATGCTCGAGGACGAGCACGGCAACAGCTACGTGGCCAACGCCATCGAGCCGGACATCGATCCTATCGAGAAGAAGCTCTTCGGCGATTGGCGGGCCTACAGGCAGGTCCACGCGATGATGTTCGAGCGGATCGACCGCCAGTTCCTCGATGAGTACACCCGCATGGCGGAGGGAGGCGTCCGATGAAGTTCCTCTACATGGTCGAGTACAAGTTCGCAGGCGAAGCCTACGCCCCCATCGGGGTCTGGTGCGTGGGTGACACCCCCGGCCTCGACGTTGAGATCCGGATGCTCCCCGGTCATCCCGAGGAACAGGAGGAGGCCGACTGGGTCATCAACCGCCTGGTCGAGGAAGGCGTCGAGCACGTGGGCAGGGAATTCCTCGAGTACCACCAGGAGACCATCTCGCCCTACCGCGGCATGCGGTCGAAGGTCTTCGAGACGGACCAGTACCCGAACCGCGAGGCGCTCTTCGCCGACCTGCTCAAGCAGATTCAGGAGGGGAGGATTCGATGAGGGCAACGGCCATGATCTCCATCTGCATCACGGTCAAGAACCGTTCCCGGCTTGTGATCAACGGGCGCGAGCTCCGGCTCCTGCCGAACTGCCTCGAGGCCATCGTCGGGTGCGTCAAGCCCGAGGACGACGCCGAGATCGTGATCTCCGACTGGCAGTCGGACGACTGGCCGCTCGCCGAATGGGCGGCGGAGGCGGCGAGGCCCATCCCGCTGAAGCTCGTGCCCATCGAGGGCTACTTCTCTCGTGGCCGCGGGCTGAACGTCGCCTTCGACCACGCCCAAGGCGACGTCCTCCTCTTCCTCGACACCGACATCCTGATCTGCCGCGAGCTGATCGACGTCGGCCTCCAGTGCGTGGCGGCGGGCAAGGCCTTCTACCCCGTCTACTACCAATTCACCAATCCCGACCACACCAGCGGGAAGTGGTTCCCGTCGAGCTACGGCAACGTCATGGTCGCGCGGGAGCATTTCCTCAAGGCCGGCCGTTGGCCCGAGCTGAAGACCTGGGGCCGCGAGGACAACCAGCTTCACGACGCCCTGCGGAAGATCGTCCCGATCGTCCGGGAGGTCATGCCGCGCATGGTCCACCAGTGGCACCCCGACAGCTTCGCCTGGAAGAACCGCTACGCCAATCCCCAGTACGGCGACACCAGGGGAGCGAGGTAGGAACACGATGGAGCGGGTCCCGAACCTCATCCACTTCTGCTACGGCTTCCGCCCGGATGCCCCCTTCGGGCTGCTGGAGTACCTCGCGGTGCGCTCGGCCCGCGACGTGAACGCGCCCGATGCCATCTACTTCCACTGCGGGCACGAGCCTGCGGGCCCCTGGTGGGAGCGGGCGAGGCCGCTCCTGAAAGTGATCCGGATCGAGCCGCCCACGGAGGCGTTCGGGCGAAGCCTCTGCCATCACGCCCACCAGACGGATTTCTGTCGCCTCGAGGTCCTCATCCGCTACGGCGGCATCTACCTCGACGTCGACACGCTCTGCCTGCGGCCATTCGGGGACCTGCGGCAACACGAATGC
>VGYV01001023.1 GCA_016872855.1 Planctomycetota bacterium | reverse complement strand
CCCGTGTCAACCGAGCCTCGACTTCATTCGCATGTCGGAGAACGTTCAGGGCCTCCGAGCCGGCCCGTCACTTCGTTCCCAGGTTCTGCTCTCTTCGAGATAAGAAGTCCTGTTCCCAGGCTCCGTCCGCAGCTCGGGCCGGTTTCTCCGGAGCGGCCGAAGGCCGCGTAGGCGGAGGCCCGTTTGTTCTGCGCCGTGACGATCACTCCGCCCGGCGCGACCTAAGCCTTCGCTTTGGATGTGCGGCGCCGACGCTCGAGAGCAACCCGCTCTGCAAGATAGATCTTCATGAGGCTCTGATAAGGGACATCTTGCTCGTTCGCGAGACGCTTGAGCTCAGTAAGGAGCGTCTCCGGCAGGCGCATCGAGATGGGCGTCGTCGTCGGGCGCAGCTTGGGGAAGACCACGCGCCGGGCCTGGGACCAGTCGAAGTATTCGGTGGTATCCGCCGTGGCCCAGAACTCCTGCTCCTCCGCCTCCGAGGCGAACTCAGGAATCGGCTTCACTTTCGGCCTGCTCATAGAGCCTGCGCTCCTTGCGGTTCATGTCTCGCGCCGAGAGGGGGCGGATCAACTCCCCTCGCAGAGTAAACACCACGGCCAAGGCCCGCCCCTCTGTTGTTCGGCCCCAGGCAGCCCATCGCTGCTCTGCCTGAGAGTGCCTCACATCCCGCGCGACCAGGAGGAGCTCTCCGAAGAACACCTGCTCGCATTCGCCGGGCGTGACCTGATGGCGCTCCCAGAGCTTCGGGGCATTGCCCGAGTCCCAATCGAAGCCCGTGCACTGGGCCAGCCGCGCGAAGATGTCGTCGTTCACGAAAGATGTATATACCCGGTCAATACTTGCCGCAAGAGGCAAGCGCGGGGTCCGCGCTGATCAGTCCGGCCAGGAGTCCCATTCGCACAGACCGTCAGGTCGGCCCGAGCGGTTCCTAAGATCGGTCGATGAGAACTCAGCAGCGAGGTCATGGCGCAGAACGTTCAGGGCCTCCGAACCGGCCATCCCTTCGTTTCCAGGTTCTGCGCTCTTCGAGATGAGAAGTCGTGTGTCCAGGCTCCGCCCGCAACTCGGGCCGGTTTCTCCGGAGCGGCCGAAGGCCGCGTAGGCGGAGGCCCGTTTGTTCTCCGACGACGGCCCGCTCTCCATCGATCAGTAGCAGTCGCTGAACCACTCCGCCTTCGGTCGAATGAACGCCTTCGCCACCCTTCCAAGCTGGGCTCCCGGCGCGGGTGAGCACGCGTACACGGTCTTCCCCAGGCTGGAAGCCGCTGTCACAGCTGGGGTGTAGTCACCGTCTGCTGAGAGCAGGTAGGCAGAATCGAACTCGTCTCTCTGTGCCATCATGACCAAGCCGACGGCGAGCATCACGTCGACAGCTTTCTCCACCATCACATCTGCCACGGCATGCTTCGTGGCGATCCCCATCAGCTCGTGGAAGACGCCCACGTCGATCCGCACCGGCAGACTGCTCAGGTACTGCCTCAACTCCAGCGCCGCCTCGTTCTTGACCCTCCGCTGTTCGAGACGACCCAGGTGGACCGAGATTCTCGGGTCGGTGGCCTTCAGGTGTGCCAGGAAGCGGCGCTGCTCAGCATAGAGCCGCGGACTCCCCTTCTGCTGCACTTGGCCGATGTAGTATCGCGTGGCGACCCACTCGCGCGGACCGACCAACTTCTGCGACACCTTGGCGTAGTTGAGGCGGCCGAGGTCGGCCACGCCCGCCTCGGACAGGCTGTGGTACCAGTTGTTTCCGTCGATGAACAGGACAGCACGATCCGGCACAGGACACCCCCAAGAAAAAACCCCGGCGTGTGGCCGAAGCCAGACACCGGGGGGCTAAAGCCTGCCGCCCCGTGGGGCACCAGGTAACCACAAGATTGCGCTCCCCTCGTCCGGGGTCAAGCTGCCTGTGCGACGTCCTCATTCTCCTCTGGGACGTTGTCGGAGAACGTTCGAGGTTGCCGCGCCCGGCACACACCGACTCGTGCGGCGGCCACCTCTGTCTTTCACTCCACGTCCGCTTTGCCGACTCGGAACTGCTTGTGCCGGGTGTGTCCGGAGCGGCCGAAGGCCGCGCAGG
>VGYV01001022.1 GCA_016872855.1 Planctomycetota bacterium | reverse complement strand
ACCCCCTTCGCGCCGGAAGGCGCATACACGGATAGGCGGATTCCACCCGCAGAGGCAGGCTCTTTTCGCAAAACTCGCGGATCCGTGATGCCCGCCGACGGGCCAGAAAGGGTTTTTCAGCGGAATCGATAATTACGACCTGACCCCAAGGCCCAACAAATGAAGATGTGACCCCAAGGACCACAGATGAAATCATCAATGTACATCGCGGCTCGGCCGCCTTCAGCCGTGGAACCAACTGAGCTCTGCTGCCACCATTGCATTCGACCGCGTGGCGCTTGCGGTGTCAACGCCCGGAGCTGCGCTTTGGGGCCCGCCTGCTGCCGACAGCCGTCTGCCTCCTGCCGACTGCCCAGTGCCGTCTGCCCTCTGTCGTCTGTCGTCAGCCCCCCTCCCCCGCCCTACTTGCTGAACTCCCCAGCGTCGTACTTCCGCCAGAATTCGTTAGGGGGCATCCATTCGTTGTAGGTTGTGAGTCTCTTGATGGACTTCATGGCACGCACAACCTCCAGGCCTTTGGTAATCCTCTTTGGCCAGAAGGCCAGTTCCTCGAGCTGCATCCCTTCGAGAGGAGTCAGGTCAGCAACCCCGGTGTCACCCATGTACAGCATTCTCAGCGCCATGCCCCGCAATGCGCTGAGATCGCGTATGTTCCAGCAATTGGCAATGTTCAACGACCTGAGGGGCAGGCCCCGGAGAGGGCGGAGGTCCGCCACCCCTGCCTCCCGCAGGGACAAGACTTCCAGTGGCATTCCCTGAAGGGGTGTCAGATCCACAACCCGGGTGTTGTCGCAGTTCAACTCCTTGAGGGGCACGCCACTCAGAGGCCTGAGGTCCCGGGCCGCCGTCTGGCTGCAGAGAAGCCGCGAGAGAGGCATGCCCTTGAGTGGCGTGAGATCATTGACCCGCGTGCGACAGCAATTCAGATACGTAAGTGGCATGCCCTTCAAAGCGTCCAGGTCACTGACGAGCGTTTCGGCGACGTTCAGCTCGCTAAGCGGCATTCCCCTAAGCGGGGCCAAGTCGCTGATAGGGTTGCCGTCACACACTAAGCGGGTCAAGGGCATGCCTTTCAGAGGCGAAAGATCCCTGACCCTTGTCCGGCTGGATTGGAGGAACTTGAGTGGCAAGGTACGCAGTGGATCAAGCCAAGCCACTCCTTGGCTGAAATCCTGGAGGTGAACACCGGTAACGGCGTTGTCCTCTACCTCGAATCTGACACGCAAACGATGGTCATAGATTTCCCGCATCATGCTGAGTAGTCGGCCAGTCTGGTCCCCGGCAGGCAACTTCCGTATGGAGGCCCAGAACCCCTCGGTCTTGAGGCAGGCGGTGGCGCGGGCTAGCTTGTCTTTGAGCTCGGCGCGGGTGGGTTCGGGAATGCCTGGGTCCTTCTCCAGGAGGCTGAGGGCGCGCTGATAGGCTTTGATGGACTGGCGGTTGCGCTGGGCAGACAACAGGCCATCGCCGGCCGCCACCAGGGCCTTCCAGTCCGTACATTTGTCGGCTTCGGAGGCGAGTCTTTCGAAGCGGGCGAGGTCGCCGGTGGCGGCGAGGACGGTGGCGTGGAGGAGCTTGGAGGGGGCGTGGGCGGGGTCGAGACGAAGGGCCTCGTCGAGGTGCTTGCGGGCGGAGGCGAAGTCCTTCTTCTCGTGGGCAAGGACGCCCAGGGCGTAGTGGCCCCACGGGCCGTCGGGCATGACCTCGACCGCGGCGTCGGCGCGGACCTTGGCTTCGTCGAGCCGCCCTTCGCTTGCGGCGCGGACGGCGCTCTCGGCCTGGCGCTTCGAGGCGGACAGGGCGGTGGCACGCTGGGCATCGCGGGCGGCGATGGCTGCCTTCTCGTTGGTGATGGCGCGACCCTCGCTCGCAACCGCCTTGTCTCGCTCGCGCGCGAGGCGAAGCATGAATAGGACGGATAGGACCGATAGGACGGATAGGGCGAGGGCAATGGCCGCGCTGACGGCTTTGTTGCGCTTGATGAGCTTGATGAATGCCTGGGAGAAGGTGTCGGGCGAGGCGGAGACGCTGCGCCCCTCGAGGAAGAGCGTGAGGTCGCGCTTGAGGTCGAGGACAGAGGCATAGCG
>VGYV01001021.1 GCA_016872855.1 Planctomycetota bacterium | reverse complement strand
AGGCTCAGGAAGGAACGTGTGCCGGAATTGCGCAGGCCTGTGGGCGGGGCGTCTCTGCCCCGCGCAGGGTGTCGCGGGGCGCAGAGGCCCCGCCCACATTGATTCAGAATCGTGGCGAGTTATTTAGAGCGCTTGAGACGATGAGCGGGTTCGGAGTGCGGGCTTCAGCCCGTGATCACCCGATACGGCCTGAAGGCCGCACTCCAAACACGAGAACCGAAAGGAGTCAGCAGGCTCTTCTGGTTGCCAGCCCATTCTATGGCTCCCCAGCATCGCTCCCGTGTGAGAGCAAGACCACTCGCACGAGTGGTGTTCGGATAGGCCGGGCGTTGCCACGCCCGGCGTGCCGCGTGGGGCACCCGCCCCCGTGGCCCAAGCAGTCGGTCAATCTAGGAGAAGCCCAGGTGGCGGATGCCAAAGCAGTCGAGGATCAGGTCCGGCAGATCATCTGTGAGAAGCTCAGCGTCAAGCCCGAGCAAGTCACCCCGGCCACCTCGTTCGTGAACGATCTCGGCGCCGATTCGCTCGACACGGTCGAGCTGGTCATGGAGTTCGAGGACAAGTTCGGGATGCAGATACCCGACGAGGAGGCCGAGAAAATCCAGACCGTCGGCGACGCGATCCAGTACATCGTGGACCACCAGGCGCAGTCCTGAGCCAGGGCCGCACCGGCACGGCTTCGGGCCCGCGCGCCACGTAGGAGTGCTCGCAAGCGATGGCCAAGCGCCGAGTCGTCATCACGGGCCTCGGTTGTGTTACGCCCATCGGCCGGGACAGGGAGGCCTTCTGGAAGGCCGCCTGCGAAGGCCGCAGCGGCGTCTCCACCGTCACCTGCTTCGACACCACCGGCTACGATGTCCGCATCGCGGGGTGGCTGCCCGACTTCAGCCCCGAGCCCCTCATCCCCCCCCGCGAGGCCCGGCGCGTGGACCGCTACGCCCAGTTCGCCCTCGTCGCCGCCGACGAGGCGGCGCGGGACTCCGGCCTCGACTTTGCGAAGGAGGACCTCGACCGCGCCGGCTGCATCATCGGCAGCGGCATCGGCGGCCTCCAGGAGATCGAGGAGCAGAAGACCGTTCTCCTCCAGCGCGGCCCCGACCGCGTCAGCCCCTTCCTCATCCCCAAGATGATGGCTAACTCCGCCGGCGGCCTCATCGGCATCCACTTCGGCCTGCGCGGGCCCAACTCCACCGTCCTCACCGCCTGCGCCTCGTCGTCTCACGCTATTGGCGATGCCTACTTCAACATCGCCTATGACATGGCCGACATCGTGTTCACGGGCGGCGCCGAGGCCACGATCACGCCCCTCGGCCTCGCCGGCTTCATCGCCTGCAAGGCCCTCTCCAAGCGCAATGATGAGCCGGCCCGCGCCAGCCGCCCCTTCGACCGCGAGCGCGACGGCTTCGTCATGGGCGAGGGAGCGGGCATCCTGGTCTTCGAGGAACTCGAGCGCGCCCGCGCCCGCGGCGCCCGCATCTACGCCGAGGTCCTCGGCTTCGGCGCCACCTGCGACGCCTACCACATCACCGCGCCCGAACCCGAAGGCACGGGCGCCGCGCGCTCCATGGCCATCGCCATCCGCGACGCCGGCCTGGCCCCCGCCGACGTCACCTACATCAACGCCCACGGCACCTCCACCCAGCTCAACGACGTGATGGAGACCCGCGCCATGAAGCGCGTCTTCGGCGACCACGCACGGAAGCTCGCCATCAACTCCACCAAGTCCATGATCGGCCACCTCCTCGGCGCCTCGGGCGGCGTGGAACTCGTCCAGACCGCCCTCAGCGTCGCCAACAGCGTCGTGCCCCCAACCATCAACTACGAGAACCCCGACCCCGAGTGCGACCTCGACTACGTGCCCAACGTCGCCCGCGAGATGACCGTGGACGTGGCCATGTGCAACAGCTTCGGCTTCGGCGGCCACAACGCCTCGATCCTCATTGGCAAACTGCGGAACTGAGGCCGCCGGGGTTGTGGAACGTCCCTGGCTGACTAAATAACTCGCCACGATTCTGAATCAAAGGCTCAGGAAGGAACGTGTGCCGGAATTGCGCAGGCCTGTGGGCGGGGCGTCTCTGCCCCGCGCAGGG
>VGYV01001020.1 GCA_016872855.1 Planctomycetota bacterium | reverse complement strand
CATGAGCTGAACCCCTGGGCCCAGCCGCGCCGCCCCAAGCGTCGAGGCGAGAAGGGGCCCCTTGGCGGCCGCCGGCGCGGCGTGGGAGGAACATTGCAGAGTTGAACAACTCTGCAATGTTGCTTCGGCCGCGCCGAGGCCCCCCCCTCGCGCCCTGCGCCCTCCGCGCCCATGAGCTGAACCCCTGGGCCCAGCCGCGCCGCCCCAAGCGTCGAGGCGAGAAAGGGCCCTTTGGTGACCGTCCGCGCGGCGTGGGAGAAACATTGCAGAGCTGAACAACTCTGCAATGTTGCTTCAGCGGCGGCGACACCCCTCCCCCGCCCCCACGCCGCCCGGGTCTGCGAACTCGTCCGTTGAGCCTACCCCGACAGGCCCAGGCCGAAGCCAGGGGAGGCGGGCATGATGAAGGCGCCGTTCGAGTCGAACTTGTAGGCCGAGTAGTCCACACCCTTCGCGTGGGCTGGGATGCCCTCGACGATGACGACGTTGCCCAGCCCCGCCGCCACGTGCGCGGTGTAGTAGGGCCGCGGGCTCCACACCCAGGTGTGCGGCGACGCCTGGCCGCCCGCCTGGACCAGCTCGGGCATGACGGCGCGCCAGCGGCTGAAGCCGATGATGCCCAGGTCGAGGAGGAAGACGTCCACGAGCTTCTCTTTGGCGAGGGCGAACAGCGTGTCAATGTGCCGCTGGGTGTAGCCGCCGTATTTCCAGGGCTTGTCGGCCCGCTCGGTGCGGCCTTCGCCCTCGGCGATGAGGGCCTTGCAGCCCACCTTGGCCATGTGCTCGCGGAGCTTCACAAGGTCGTCCCGCTTCTCCTGGAACGGCTCCTCGATCCAGTAGAGATTGCAGTCGGCCACGGCGCTCACGTAGCCCAGGAAGTCGTCACATGTGTAGCCGTCGTTCGCGTCCACCAGCACCTTGCAGTCGGGGAATTTTTCCCGCACGGCGCGCGTGACCTCGATGTCGCGCTGGATGCCCGGCTTGCCAGGGATCCACTTGAAGCCGCGGCCGATCTTGAGCTTGAAGGCGCGATAGCCCGCCTCGTAGTCCTGCTGGCACGACGCGACGACGCCCGGGACGCCGCGCGGCTTGCCGGGCGGCTCGATGTCGTCGAAGTAGATGGCCCCGCTGTAGACCGGGACCTCCTTCGGCCCCTTAGAGCCGAGGAGGGCGTAGACCGGCTTGCCCAGGATGTTGCCCGCGAGGTCGTGAAGCACGAAGTCCAGCAGGTTGCGGGCCTCCTCGCACGTGCCCTGCGCAACATCGAAGAGGTCGCCCACACGGGCGCCGGCAAACTTCGCCACCTGGTCGTCGGGGACCCAGGACATCCCCCATCCGCTTGCCCCCTTGTCGGTTGTGAGGGTGCGCACCTGGAAGCTTGCCCCTGTGCCCGTGGGATTGCCCTTGCAGTTGCGGCCCACGAAGCGCGGGAAGCGGTCCTGGAGCTTTCGCGCCTCGATCTTGGCGATCTTGTGCTCCGAGAGCACCTTTGCCGCATCATCGGCGCCTGCCACAGGCTTCTCCTTCTCCACCTCCCCCGCCGCAACCGCCACGCCGCCAGCCAGAAGGGAGGACACGAACGCCCGCCTGTCCATGGCACACACTCCTATGGAGCAATCCAGATGTCAACCTCCCCGCGTGGTGCTCCCGCCCCCACTGGGCTTGCCCCAGTGGGGCGAGGGATTGGCCACTACCCGCCGCGGCCCCCTCACCCCCTTGCCCCCTCTCCCCGACGGGGAGAGGGGGATGGGGGGTGTGGGGGCGCCCACGCCTAGCCGCCAATCCTTCGCCCCACCGACGCGAGGTCGGTGGGGGCGTGCACTTCAGACGGCTGGAATCCTATGGCCCGCTGAGGTCAAGGCTCGTTGGCTTGTCGCCGGTCAGTTGCCTCGTGGTCGTCTTGCCGTCGTGGGTGACGGTGATGGTGTGGGGGGAGAGAACGGTCTTGCCCTCGCGGGTGCGGTTGAACTCGGGCACGGGAAGCGTGAGCTTACCTGTCTCTGGCATCTTGTCGTGGAACCACTCCTGGCCAGACTTGTCCTTGAGGACCACCACAGCGCCGGCCGGGGCTTTGAGCTCGAGGGACCAGGC
>VGYV01001019.1 GCA_016872855.1 Planctomycetota bacterium | reverse complement strand
GACATGGGTGGGCGGCTCCTCGCCGCCCCACCAGAAGACCTTGCGCCATCTGGCGAGGCGGCGGTGGTCCACGGCCTTCGCGGTGAAGACCTGTTTGCCGCCGACCGTGACCGCCGCGTCGTAGCGGATGTTGCCCGCCCAGGTGTCCCAGCAGTTCTCGACAACGACCGACACGCGGACCCGCCTCAGTCCCGCATAGGCCCGCACGTGGAATTGGACGTCCAAGTCCTCATCGGGTTCTCCGTCCTTGTCCCAGGGCGGGGCAGAGACGAGCCATTCGGAGGCCACGGGGCTGCCGAGCCACTGACGCCACCAGATCCTGCCGCCGCCGCGCGGCTTCGTGAGCATGGCCCGCGCGCTCGCAGAGCGCACCGCGCCATCGGGGAAGGTGAAAGTCACTACCGCATCGAAGTCTGTCTTGAGCAGGTCGCCAAGTCCGACGCCCGGCTGGGCGGCTTCGGCCGGCTCCGGGCCGCTTGTCAGCGTGAGCAGCGCGGAGCCGTTGGCAGGCAGGCTGGTGATGATCGCCGAGACGATGGCGAAGCGCGGCGAGCCATCATCGTAGACCCGCTTCACCTCGGCCGAGGCCCGGCGGCCTGCCGCCGAGCAGTGGAGGGCGTGGTTCTTCGGGACCTCGCCCTTGCGAAGGAGCAGCCCGAACGTGACGGGCACGTTCTCCAGCGCCTGGCCGCTCAGGTTGCGGACGTCGACGCTGGCGATGGCGACCTCGTCCGCCCAGGCGGGGAGCGCAAGCGCCACACACAGCAAGCCCCACGCAAGCAGTCGGCAGCCGTTCATGCACTGGCCTCCTCACTCCCGCTGCACTTGATATGCCAGGGACTGTCAGCGCTACTTGCGAAGCACGTCGCCGACCCGCCACGTCGGGCTGTCCGGCGCCACCAACTCGTTGATGTTGACGACCTTGCCGAATTGCTCGAGGACGAGGCCTGTGAGCCTGACGGGGAAGTCGAGCTTACCGTCGCCCATCGTGCTGCGCCACCTCGCCCAGGGTGGCGGGCCGGCGCTTTCGATGCCCGGCAGGGGCCACTGGACGTATTGCCAGCCGTCGAAGGCGTGGGGGCCGCCGTAGGGGATGCCGTAGCAGTAGTGGCGGCGGCGGGGCACGGTCGTCCAGCGCTCGCCCTTGGCGTCGGTGAGTTCGATGTCCACCCACGCCGCGCCGTTGCCGCAGAGCCACAGGCCGAGCTGGAGGGAGCCGGCGGGGATCACGGGGGGGGCTCCCCTGGGCCTGAGCACGGCGTAGCGGAGGCGATAGGGGCTGACGCGCGGCTCGTGCTTGAGCGTGACGGCCAGGGCCTTCTCCCCGGCCGTCCGCCCGTCGGCGATTGCGAGGTCGAATGAGGAGAGCTTCACGGGCGTCTCGTCGTTCAACTCCTCCAGCTCGGGGCAAGGCGGTTGGCCAAGAGTCTGGGCAAGAGTCCAGTCGTCAGGCTTTGTGAACTGGACGAGTGGCTTGGCGCTGGGGGCTGGGGAACTCTCGTAGCTTGGCTTGCCGAGCTGGGCGTCGCCGACGATGCCGGCCTCGTCCAGCCAGATAGGGCTGGGGGCGATCTCGAAGGCGATGCGGCCATCCTTCACGGGCAGAGCGTGGCTGTTCGACTGGCTGTCGGTGAGGCGCGGCTTCGAGCCTTGCGGCACCTTGAGGGAGATGCTGCGGCTGCCGCGGGTGGTCCAGAGGGCGTGGACCGGCCCCTTCGGGCCATCGAAGCGGAGGCAGTAGGCGTTGACGGAGCCGGTGGGGACGAGGGAATGGAACTTCGCGCGGTCGAGCAGGCGGGTCATCGTGGCGTAGGCGCAGTAGCCGGGCTTGGGGTTCAGCTCGGGGCCTTTGTGGCAGAGGCCGACGGAGCCGTAGCCGGTGTAGTAGTATTCGGAGCCTGGGTCCCAGATTTCGCAGGCGGTGCCCCACCAGGCCACGCCGAGTGCGAAGCCTCGGAGGAAGCCGCGAATGTAGGCGTCGCTCTGCTCCCGCTCGCGCGCGCGGTCGGGGTAGTAGCCGCAGCCGCTGCACACGTAGAAGCCCTCGGTGATGAAGAAGGGCAGGTCGCCGTAGCCGTAGTGCTTCGCCACCTCCTTGAGGTA
>VGYV01001018.1 GCA_016872855.1 Planctomycetota bacterium | reverse complement strand
CCTGGGCTGCTCCTGTGCCGTCAGCTCGGGCCCGGCGAGGCCGGGAGCGGTGGCTTCGGGAACGTGGCCTCGGCGCGACGTACAGCGACGTGCCGTCAGGGGGGACAGGGCACTTGGCTCCCTCACAACCCATTATTGCCCGCCATCCGTTCCATGTCAAGTGCGTGGGAGGCTCGGGTGCGTGTAATCTCCCACGGTGCTGAGCTGGGGGGGCGGGTGCCCCGGAAGCGGCCCCAGGTGCACGGTTCCCAGACCTGCGCCTTCCGCAAAGAACACTCGACGCGGCGGTCGCCCCTCGCACCCCGCTACCACGGGGCGGCGGCTTCGCCGACGCACCAAACTAGCGAGAACAGACTGCCGTAGCGGGGTCTTTGGCGCCTGGGGAATAGCCGGCCGGACTTCGGAGGGATCGCTTGAGTCGGATGAGCCAAGAAGGGGGGAGATGGGCCGTGGGAGATTACGCGCACCCGGAGGCTCAGTGCATGACTCCCAGTATTGGCGGAACCCGTGCTTCAGTGTCTCCGGCGTCCTCGTCGTCGAACGCCGGGGAGCAAGTTGCGAGGAGAACCGACGACGACGAGCACGAGAAGACGCCCGATAGGGCCTGCGCCAACAAGGGGAGAGGAATGGCGCGTAAAGGCGGGACTCCCAAAAGGTTACGGACTCGTTCGGAGTCCCGCCTTCAGGCGGCGATGCCCTATCTTCACACCATTCGAGCTTGGGTGCGCCCATTGTGGGGCAGATCAGTAGTGGCCGGGTTGCCACACTATGGGACAGCGGGGCTGGAGGAGCGGCCCGAGCGCTCGGACCTGTGCCAGGGCCCGGGCAGGGGCATCTCGCACCGGGGTGCCACCTCAGAAGCGATCGTAGGGGAAGAAGGCGAGGGAGCGGGCGGGGAAGAGGGCATCGGCGAGGGGCCGGGCGGCGCGGCCGATGCGGGCCTCGCCGAGGGCGAGAGCGGCAGAAGGGGCGTGGAAGCCGACGATGAGGCGGCAAAGCTTGTCCTGGGAGGTGGAGATGATGGCAGGGGGAGATTCGCGGGGCACAGAGGCCCCGCCCACAATCCCCACCTTGTCACGAACGATGGCGAGGTCAACGGTGCCGATGTCGGTCTTGAGGCGCAGGCGGCCGGCCCAGCCGGCGACAGGGGAGGCGGCGAGGAGGCGCTGCCACTCGGGGGCCATGCGGCGGCAGAGGGAGTCGAGGCCGACGATGCGGACCATGGCGCCGCCGCGGTGGCCGATGCCGCGGTGGGCCTCGCAGCCGTCGGCGACGCAGAACTGGCCGATGGGGTGGGCGGCGGGGAGCTCTATGCGGAGCCTGGGCTTCTCACAGGCTTTGGCTGCCTTCGCCAGGTCGGCGAGGACGGAGAGGACGGCGTCGCGGCTGGGCCGGCGGCCAAGGCTGGCCTCGTTGAGGGCGAAGGCGTCGTCGGGCCGCGGCTCGCCGCGCCAGTAGGCCAGCGGGCGGCCCCGCGCGTCCTCGACGACGCGGCACCACTTCTCGCGGCAGGCGCGGCGGAGCCAGGCGTCGCCCCAGCGGGCCATCGCGCCGTCGCGGGTCGCCAGGTCGTCGAGGTGCAAGCGGCGGATGGCCGCCGTGTCGGTCCGCCGCGCCCTGCGCCCGCGATAGGGCGGCTTCAGCTCGGCAAGCTGCTGGCGCGGGACGAGGAGCCATTCGTTCGCGACGCCTGTGGTGAAGCCGAACTTGGTGTAGAAGTCGGGGATGCCGAAGAGGAGCGAAAGGTCGTAGCCCTCGTCGCGCATGAACTGGTTGATATGGGCGAAGAGCATCCTCATCAGGCCGTGCTTGCGGTGGCTTGGGAGGGTGCACACGTCCCCGATGCCGGCCACGCGGAGGAGTGCGGCGCCGAGGCGCATCGTGCGGTCGGCGATGCGGACCTGGGCGATGGGCGTGCCGTCGGGCGCCCACATGGCCCGCGAGAGGCGCCACTGCTCGCGCGGCATGCGGTGGAGGAAAAGGTCCTTGCACAGCTCGTAGAGCCGCGGCCAGTTGCCGAACGCCTTGCCGTAGAGGTCGGCGAGGGCCATGGCCTCCTGGCGCGTTCTTGGGCCGCGAATCTCGTAGGACGGGCTTCCGGTCCG
>VGYV01001017.1 GCA_016872855.1 Planctomycetota bacterium | reverse complement strand
CCGAGAGCGTCGCCGACAAGCTCTCGGCCACGCTGCTGTTCGTGGACAAGTTGCTCATCCACGCCAGCCGCGGCATCCGATGGGACAGCGACCACGTGGTCCGCTTCACCGACGAGTTGCGCGCCGTCGCCGACGAGGCGGTCCGCAGCGGCGCCCTGCCCGACATCCTCTGGGCACTCGACTACTTCGACGCCAGCATCAACCGCGTGGCCGCCTGGGTGATTGGCGCGAGGGCATTGCGCAAGGCGTTGCTTTACGCCATGCTGGACCCATTCGAGGCCACTGCCGAGCGCGAGGAGAGCGCCATTGGCACCGCCAAGCTCGCACTCGTCGAGCACCGCGCCGAGCTCCCCTTCCCCGCCGTCTGGGACCACCTCTGCCTCACCGCCGACGTCCCCCTCGGCTCCTCCTGGCTCCGCGACGTCGCCGCCTACGAGGTCAACGTCCTCGCCTCGCGCACATAAAGGGGCCGTCGGTTTCCCGGGCCGCCTGGCCCACGCTAAATGGCTTTCAGCGATTCGGCTCATTGGGGCAAAGACTGCCTGAAGGCAGGACTCCAAACGAGCCGCTCTCCTGGTTCGGAGTCCTGCCTTCAGGCAGTCTTGTCCCCTCTGAAGGCGCCGCCGAATCGCTGAAAGCCATTTAGCGTTCCGCCGCCCCCTTCGGGGGCTGGGGGTTGGGGCGCCGGCAGGGTTTCCCCCCGGTTCGCAGGGCCTCACCGGGGGCTACAATCCGCCGCCTCCTGCGGAGGCTCGGCGAACCGGGGGATCGAGGCGGGCACCATTCCGTATTCCGCCAGCCCCCGAATGGGGGCGACGGAATGGCAGGAGGCCGATGGCGTGGCGCGCATGGATGTGTTGCACGCCCCTCACGGCGATGTGGCGCTGCCGGCGTTCTTCCCCGATGCAACGCGGGCCGCGGTGCGCTCCCTTGATGCCTCCGACCTCGAGGCCTGCGGAGTCCCAGGACTGGTGGTGTGCGCCTTCCACCTGGCGCGTCGCCCAGGCTCCAAGGCCATCGCGGCGATGGGCGGCATCCACCGCCTGATGGGCTGGCAACGCCTCATCATCAGCGATTCGGGCGGGTTCCAGGTCTTCTCCCTGATCCGCCAGAACCCGGGGCTCGGCACGCTGACGAAGCGCGAGGCGATCTTCCGCCTCGCCGAGGGGGGAAAGGCGGAACGCCTCAGCCCCGAAAAGTCAATCCAGATTCAACTGCGCCTCGGCGCCGACATCCTGGTGTGCCTGGACGATTGCACGCATCCCGACGCGCCGCGCGAGGAGCAGGCGGCCGCGGTCGCCCGCACCATCGCCTGGGCCGAGCGCTGCAAGGCCGAGTTCGAACGGGGGCTGCCGAGGATGCCGGGGAAAGACCGCCTAAAGGCGGGACTCCAAACAGGGGACGAGCGCGTTGGGAGTCCCGCCTTCAGGCGGTCTCCTCCCGAAACCGCTCGCCCTTTGCTGTTCGCCGTCATCCAGGGCGGGGCAGACCCGGAGCTTCGGCGGCTGTGCGCGAAGGAGCTGACAGCGATCGGCTTCGATGGCTATGCCTACGGCGGCTGGCCCTTCGATTCCCAGGGGCGGCTGATGGCCGACATCCTGGCCCTCACGGCCGACCTGATGCCGTCCGACAAGCCTCGCTACGCCCTCGGCATCGGCAATCCCTCGGCCCTCATCGCCTGCGCCAGGATGGGCTACGGCCTCTTCGACTGCGCTCTGCCCACTCGCGACGCCCGCCGCGGCCGCCTCTACGTCCTCCGCGGCGATGGCCTCGACTACAGCCGCCTCTACATCCGCGACGCCGTCCACCGCCGCGACCCCGCCCCATTGTCGGACACGTGCGACTGCCTCTGCTGCCGCGACTACTCCCGCGCCTACCTCCACCACCTCTTCGCCACCCACGACGCCCTCGCCTGGCGTCTGGCCACCATCCACAACCTCCGTTTCTATGCCACACTCACCGCCCGCCTCCAGAGCCCCAAATAGCCTTCAGCGATTCGGCTCATTGGGGCGAAGACTGCCTGAAGGCAGGACTCCAAACGGGTCGCCCTCCTGGTTGGGAGTCCTGCCTTTAGGCAGTCTTGGTGGCGGTGAGGGCGCCGCCGAATCGCTGAA
>VGYV01001016.1 GCA_016872855.1 Planctomycetota bacterium | reverse complement strand
CCCTGGCCGAGCTCTTGGCAAAGGCCGGCCGGCAACAGACGATTCGCCACCACCCCGCTGTCCTCTGGAACCTCCTTGACCACCCCCAGGACTGGAAAAGGGCACGCGATCTCGCTCTGCTCGCACTCGCCAGTTACGCGCGGAGAGAGAAACCCGAGTCCACGTCCGCGCAACCCGCAACCACCCAGTGAAAGGAGAGTAGAGATGACCATGCATGTGTTCGGCACTGTCCTTACCGCCAAGGCCGTCGCGGCCAACAACCGAGGGGAGAACGAAGGAGGCACCGTGTCGACCCTTCAGAAGATCATACGCAACGGCGACATCTACTCCACCGTAAGCGCCGAAGCCATTCGCTATGCTCTCCGCGAAGTCTGGCAACAGGATAGCGGGGCCGACCTCAACCGAACCGTGTCCCATCGTGGCTCTACCTGGAAGGACGCCGGATTCGGAGATGGCTGGGAAAACTATGTGGACAACGACGTCCTCGGTTACATGCACGCGCAGACTGAGACCCTCAGCCGCAGGGGGATCCTCGAGATTACCCGCGCCGTCAGCACCAGCCCCTGGCCCGGCACCCTCTCCCACAACTTCGCCTCACCCGGCGCCAACCCCATGGGCAACCCGAACCCCATCCCCTACCAGGTCGAGATCCACGACACCCGGTATCAGTACAGCTTCGCCATGACCCCCGAAGCGCTCCAAAGGGACAGGGTGGCGCGCACTCAGAGAACCCTTGAAGGTATTCAGAATCTTCGCCGCGTCGCCGGCAACCACGCTCGTTTCCTCTTCGACTTCTCCCCCGAAGCCATCGTCCTCCGTCTTACTGCCGACCCGGCTCCTCGCATGCTGCTCTGCTTCGACGAGGGCGAGCGCGGCAACGTCTCCCTCGCCCGACTCGTGGCAAGGCTTCAGGGCGAGACAAAGGACATCGACCCCGCGGAGCTGATCGTGGGGAGTGTCCTGCCCAACCTGGACGGGTTGGACGAGCTTCAGAAGCTCAAGGTAAAGCCCCATCCTGGTATCAAGGCCGCCGTGGCTCAGGCCATCGCCCTTCTTCGCAAGAGCCTTAGCGGCCAGTAGCTCACAGCGGTGCGTGGGCACATATCGCGTCGCATACGATCCATCGCAAGGAGGACGACCATGTCTGATCCTCTCTGCCTCTTTGTGGACGTGCCGATCTGCGCCTTTCGACCCTACACCTCGCGCGAGTACCAGGACACTTATCCTGTCCCAACCCCCTCGGCCGTCTACGGCATGCTGCTTTCCCTTGTTGGTGTTCCCCGGGAAGAGAAGGCCCGCCACCGCGGTGTCGCCATGGCACTTGCGGTCGAGCGACTTCCTCAAAGGGCGAAAGTGTTCCGAAAGCTCAGGCGGGGGAGGACCCTGGGCGAATTGCGACCGGACTGGCAGGACCTTCTCCTCGACACCGACTTGTGGGTCTGGCTCAAGCCCGGCAGTGACTGCGCAGTCCCTGCGCTTCCGTCGCGTGTTCTGGAGGGATTGTCGTCTCCGGCCTCGGTCCGCCGCTTCGGCGGGCTCTCTCTTGGCGAGAGTTCCTATCTGGTAGACACAGTAAGCGCCACGCGCCAACCCCCGGGTGAGGCGATCTTCTTGAAACCTGACCGAAGCGGATTCTACAGCCTGCCCACTTGGGTAGACCATTCAGACCCTCAGATGACGCGACTGACTCGCTTTTCACTACAGTCGCTTGCAATCGAAGAGGGCTTGAACTCCTGTTGGATCAGCATTGGGGGAGAATGATGGATCCCGGCGACCCGCCCCTCCGCGTCATGGCGCTGCACGCCTTGGCGTACTGCGAGCGGCTGTTCTACCTGGAGGAGGTCGAGGAGATTCGCGTCGCCGATGACCGCGTGTACGCGGGCCGCACGCTGCACGAGGAACTGGCCGCCGACGCCGACGAGGCCGTCGAGCACCGCAACTTCGAGGTCGAAAGCCCCTCCCTCGGCCTCACAGGCAAGTGCGATGCCTTCCGACGGCGCGACGGCGCCTGGGTGCCCTACGAGCATAAGCGCGGTCGGGCGATGGACTCCGACCCGGGCCACGCCGCCTGGCCCTCCGACGCACTCCAAGCCACTGCCTACTCGCTGCTTCTGGA
>VGYV01001015.1 GCA_016872855.1 Planctomycetota bacterium | reverse complement strand
TCTTCATCGCCGACCTCGAGGAAAACCTCCTCCACCTCAGCCGCGCCACTCGACAGCTCTTCGGCGTCAAGGTCGAGCGCTTCTCTCTCCTCTCCGTCCTCGTCCTACCAGCCAACCGCGAGTTCGCCCAGCTCTACAACTCCGTAGCGAGCGGCGAGCGCGCCCGGGCCGACGCCACGCTCACCCTCCACCTCCCAGTCCGCCAGGCCGCCAGGGAGGTCTCGCTCCGCATGTTCGGCGTCCAGAGCGACGAGGGGACCGTCCTCTACATCCTGGGCTTCCTCTTCCCACCCCACCCCCGCGAAGCCGCAGCCCTCGCCCCGGCGGACGACGAGGCCGCCAGCACCCGCTAACCCCCCAGGAGCAACCATGCAGCTTCCCCAGATTGACCTCTGTGGCCGCCGCGTCAGCCGCATCGCCGTCGGCGGAAACCCCTTCAGCGGCATCGGACACCAGGACGCCGCACTCGACCGCGAGATGAAGGACTACTACACCGTCGGCCGCATCAAGGACACCCTCTTCCAGTGCGAGGAGCTGGGCATCAACACCGCCTTCATGCGCGCCGACGCCCACATCATGCGCATGCTCCGCGAATACTGGAACGAGGGGGGCAAAATCCAGTGGTTCGCCCAGCACGCCCCCGAGCACCGCAACTGGCTCGACAACATCAAGAGCGCCAAGGGCGCGGGGGCCACAGGCATCTACATCCAGGGCGGCGTCACCGACACCCTCCAGGAGGCCAACAAGCTCGACGACCTCCGCGAAGCCCTCGCACTCCTCCGCTCCCTCGGCGTCGTCAGCGGCCTCGCCGGCCACCAGCCCAAAACCCACCGCGACGTGCAGGCCATGGGCCTCGACTTCGACTTCCACATGGTCTGCTTCTACAACCTCACCGGCCGCCGCGGCAAGGTGGACGTTGCCGACCCCGACTCCGAGCGCTACCGCGCCGAGGACCGCAAGCTCGCCGCCAACCTCCTCCGCGACCTCAAGAAGCCCTGCGTCGCCTACAAAATCATGGCCGCCGGCCGCAACGACCCGGCCGAGGCCATCCCCTACGCCGTCCGCCACCTCAAGCCCACCGACATCCTCTGCCTCGGCTTCTTCCCCAAGCACCGCCCCACCGAAATCCGCGACGACATCGCCCTCTTCTGCGAAGCCCTGTAGGGCGTGCATACCTGCACGCGGAATCCGCCCGTCCGTGTTCGTCCGTGTCTGTCCGTGTGATTCCTTCGCTCCGCCGGCTTGACAACGAGACGGCACCCTGCCATGCTGTGCCACAAGGGGCGTAGCCGCAAGCGTCCCGCTTGCGACGCTTCCGGGCCGCTCGACAAGCGGGACGCTTGTCGCTAAGTTCCGCGTGCGGGCCTGGCCCGAGGGTTTCCGAGGGCTGTGCACGCCCTACAGGAGGATGCGGACATGAGGGCAATGGCGCATGTTTGGGCGGCGTTGGCCTTGCTGGCCGCGCTCGCCGCCATCGGCTGCTCCCGGTTGCACCCGCCGAAGGCCAGCAAGGAGCGGGCGGTGGACCTGGGGGGCGGGGTGAAGATGGCCTTCGTGCTCATCCCCGCCGGCTCGTTCACGATGGGGAGTACGGAGGCCGACATCAAGGCCGTCGTGGCGAAGTGGCCCGAGGCGGTGGCGGAATGGTTCGCCGACGAGAAGCCCGCCCACAAGGTGACGATTTCACGGGCCTTCTGGATGGGGAAGCACGAGGTCACGGTCGGCCAATTCCGCAAGTTCGTAGACGCCACGGGCTACAAGACCGATGCCGAGAAGGGCACGGGGTTCAAGGGCGCATTCGTGGTCGCCGACGGCGAGGGCAAACTGGCAGAGGATGCGAGCTGGCGCAATCCGTACTTCAAGCAGACCGACGACCACCCGGTCGTCTGCGTGAGCTGGAACGACGCCCGCGCCTTCGTGGATTGGTTGAATGCGACCGACAAGGCCAGGCCGGCGGGCTCCACGTATCGTCTGCCGACGGAGGCCGAATGGGAGTACGCCTGCCGGGCCGGAACCACCACCTGGTATCAGTGGGGCGACGACCCCGACAAGGGGAAGGGCTGGTGCAACGCCGCCGACGTGACGGCCAAGAAGACCTTTCCCGACTGGACCGTGT
>VGYV01001014.1 GCA_016872855.1 Planctomycetota bacterium | reverse complement strand
GCCCCTGGAACAACGGGCCGCGGCGCTCGTGCCTACGGTTGAACCCGGAGGCATAGCCGGACTCCAGGTCGTGCATCCCCGGCGAGAGGTCCGCGTCCGGCGTCTGGAGAAACAGGTGGAAGTGATTGTCGAGCAACACCCAGGCGAAGACGCGCCAGCGGCGCCGCGTGGCAACCACATCGAGCAGCTTGTGCCACCGCAGGCGGTCCGCGTCGTCGCGCACTATCGCTCGCTGCTCCAACCCCCGGTTGGTCACGTGATACACGCCACCGGCGATGTCAACCCTCAACGGCCTTGCCATGCGGGCAGTATAGGGGGAAGCACAGGACGAGTCAAGAAGAAAAGTAAAAAGTAAAGACCTGACACCAATCTCACTGTTGACACCTGCCGGCCGTTCCACTATGATCGGGGGCATGACAGCTTCTCTCAGAGGGCGCTGCCACACATCCCCGTCCCCGCTTTCAGACCATTCCCGCTCCGCGGGCGCCCAAGGCCCGCGGCGCGTCGAGGTGTTCCATGACGAACCACGACCTCTGCTTCGCCTGGGATTGCGACGGCGACTCGGCTTTTGTTGACCTGCTCGACGAGGCCTGCCGCCAGGAACGCCTGGCGCTCCTCCAAGTGACCCCAGCCAACCTGGAGACCGTGCTCAAGGCCTTGCAGGCTGGCGAGTTAGGCTTCCGGGCCTACTTCGACCGCGCGAGCGACGAAGAGCCAGGCTTCCTCCCCCTCGCCAACTGGGCGCGCGCCCACTGCACCGTCCGCATCAACCCCCACGAGCACGCCGAACGTGCCTGGGACAAGGCGGCCATGCACGCCGCCCTCTCCACCGTGCTCCACACCCCGCCCACCCTCATCCTGCCGCCCTACCGGGAACAGCCCGAGCTGCCGGGCCTCGACCTCAGCCCCCTCGGCCCAGCCTTCACCATCAAGCCCGCCTACGGCGGCGGAGGGACGGGCGTCGTCACCTGCATCTCCCCCGACAGGATTCCCGCCGCTCGCCAGATGTTCCCTGATACCAAGTACATGCTACAGTCCCACATCGTCCCCGTCCGCCTCGACGGGCGTCCCGCCTGGTTCCGCATCCTCCACGCCGCGGGCAAGTACTACCCCTGCTGGTGGGACGACCAGACGCACGTCTACACCACCCTCACCTGCGCCGCCGAGGAGCACTACGGCCTGCGCCCCCTCCGCGGCATCGCCGAGACCATCGTCCACATCACCGGCCTCCACCTCTTCTCCACCGAGGTCGCCCTCACCCCCGAGGGCAAGTTCCTCGTCATTGACTACGTGAACAACCCCGTGGACCTCCGCCCCCAGTCCAAGACCCCCGACGGCGTGCCGAACCTTCTCCTGCGCTTCATCGCCCGCGACATCGCCCGCCTCGTGGCCCGCGAGCTGGCCGCGGCCAACCACGCCCCGGCCGCATCCCACGGGGATTCTCGCTAAATGACTCGCCACGATTCTGAATCAAGGGGCCATGAATGGCTGCCACCGCAGAATGGTGCATGCCTGTGGGCGGGGCGTCTCTGCCCCGCGCAGGGTGGCGCGGGGCGCGGAGGCCCCGCCCACATTGATTCAGAATCGTGGCGAGTTATTTAGATAGCTTTCAGCGATTCGGCGGAGCTCTCACCGGCACCAAGACTGCCTATTCAGGCAGTCTTCGCCCCAATGAGCCGAATCGCTGGAAGCTACTCAGTCGTCCTCGGCCGGCTCGGTGGGGGGGTTCTTGGCTCGGAGTTCGGCGCCAACCTGGTCGAGGAGGCGGGAGAGCTCGATGGCCTTGGCGATGGAGGGATCGAACTCGAAGGCGAGGTCAGGGGCTTCGCGGAGGCCGAGGCCCTTTGCGACGCGGGAGCGTATGAGGCCGCGGGCGCTGGCGAGGCCACGCTCGGCCGTGCGGCGCTTGGCCTCGTCGCCGAGGACGGAGAAGTAAACCGTCGCGTGCTTCAGGTCGTCGGTCGCCTCGACGCGGGTGATGGTGACGAGTTCGAGCCTGGGGTCGCGGAGGTCGCGGAGGAGGAAGAGGCTCACGTCCTCGCGGATGCGTTCGGCGACCCTGGCTGCCCGGCGGTTCGGCATGGGGAGGTTCCTACGTGGTTGCCTGCATATCGGGA
>VGYV01001013.1 GCA_016872855.1 Planctomycetota bacterium | reverse complement strand
CCGCCGGCGAAGGGATGACGTCCGCCGAATGTCCCGTTGACAACACTCGGCGCGCGGCGTATACTCGCTGTGGCTGGCGGCGCGCCGCCGTCTGCCTCCCCGCCCAGAAGCTCTCCCCGACCCGTTGCGTGCGTCCATGGCCAAGTCCAACGGCCGGCCCGCGGGGGCCGGCGCCGCCGAAGGCATCGTGCAGCGCTACCTGCGCGAGTCGCGCGACTTCGCGACCGGCTTCCTCTTCATCCTCCCCCTCCTCATCGGCTACGAGGTGGGCATCCTGCTCCTGCGCTCCGACGTGATCAACTGGGCTCACGCGATCAGCCGCCTGGTGTTCCACATCTTCGGCCGCGCCGAGCCGGCGGTGTTCGCGGCCCTCATTGCGTTCCTGGCCTGGCTCGCCCTGCGGCAGGCCGAGAAGCGGCGGGTGGACGCCGAGCTGTTCGGGCTGATGTTGCTCGAGAGCGTCGTCTACGCCGGCGCGATTGGCCTCGCCGCGGGCTTCGTCCTGCGGCACCTGCCGCCGCTCGCCAACCCCGGGCCGGGGCGCGACATCGTCCTCTCCGTCGGGGCGGGGGTCTACGAGGAGGTGCTCTTCCGCGTGGTGCTCATGGGCGCCTTCTACTACGGCCTGAAGCTCTGGAGCGGCCTGGGGCCGGGGTGGGTGGCCGGGATCAGCATCGTTGTCTCCTCCCTCGCCTTCGCCGCTTGCCACCACTTGGGCCCCTGCGGCGACCCCTGGACGGCGGGGCTCCTGGCCTACCGCTTCGCGATGGGCGTCCTCTTCGCAGCCCTCTACATCTACCGGGGACTCGGCATCGTCGTCTACACCCACGCGCTCTACGACATCTTCGTCTCCCTTAGCCGATAGTGCGGCTTGACACGCGGCGCGGGGCGTGGTTAAATGAGGCGGCGGACCCCGACTAGAGGAGAGAGCCGTGGTTGACCCGGAACTCGAGTTCAAGATCGAGAAGCTCGACGAGCTTCTGAACCAGTGGAAGCGCTTCTTCCACCTGTATCGGAAGATCCAGCAGCCGGGCGGAGCGACGCCGAAGGAGGAGCACGACTACGCGGAGCTGACCACCACGTTCGCCCGCACGTACATGCCCGTCGCCACCCGCACGGGGCTGAAGGCGGAGCCGGGCGGCGGAGTGCTGGACATGGTGACGGCGGTGCCCGACGCCGCGGCGGTCCGCGACCTGTCGGACATGCAGCGCCGCAAGTACGAGAACGACTGGCGGACCAACAACACGGCGATGAACCAGAAGCTCGGCGAACTCCAGGTGCTCCGCGAGGAGCTCAAGAGCGTCAGCGAGTTCGCCTACTACGGTCGCCGCTTCTTCGCCAACAAAACCGTGCAGTGGACCACTGGGGCCGCCATCATCATCGTCCTCCTCTACGTCGTCGGCTTCTTCGGCATTCTCCACGATGCCCTCCAGGGACTCATCAAGAGCGTGAGGTAGGCTCCCCGAAGCCCCGCCCCCGACAGCCAATGGGCAAGAAGCTGCTCTTCCTGGCCGACGTGCATCTGTGCCCCGAGCGGCCCGAACGCGGTGAGGCCCTCGCCGCCTTCCTGCGCGAACACAGGGGCGAGGCCGACGCCTTCTACATCATCGGCGACCTGCTGGACTACTGGGTCGGCCCCCGCCAGCTTCGGCTCCCCCCCTGGGCACGCATCTTCGAGCAGTTCGGCGATGCCGCGCGCGGCGGCCCACCCGTCCGCGTCCTCGGCGGCAACCGCGACTACCTGCTCGACGCCGCGGCCCTCGGCCCCTACGGCCTCGAAAGCCTGGGCATGGAGCACGCCTTCGAGCGCGACGGCCTCCGCTTCCTTCTCATCCACGGCCACATGCAGTTCCCCGACTCCTGGCTCTCGCGGCGCTTCCTGCACTTCATCCAGGGGCGCCTCATGCACTGGCTGGCCCGCGTGGTGCCCCTGTGGGGGTGCCTGGCCGTTGCCGGCGTGCTCCGCACGTGGCGTCGTCTCACGGCGCGCAAGCGCCTGCCGCGGGAGGCCCGCCGCTACGAGCCCGCCGCCTTCATCCCCTTCTTCGAGGCGGGGGCGGACATCGTCATCTGCGGCCACAACCACTGGGCCCACGACTACACTGGCCAGCTCGCCAGGCCCGGCTGCCGGCTCCTT
>VGYV01001012.1 GCA_016872855.1 Planctomycetota bacterium | reverse complement strand
GACGACCAGATGGTCTTGCCCATCTGGTAGTGGCTCCAGGGGAACTTGCCCAGGTGGTAGCGGAAGAGGAACCGCCCGTCGCGCGCGGCGACGACGTAGACGTGGTCGTCGAGGGAGTTGACGCACACGGCCAATCCGTCGCCCATCGTGGCGAGGGCGGGGGAGCCCTGGACGATGCCCCGCGTGCGGTAGCGCCACACCTCCTTGCCCGTCGCTGCGTCGAGCGCGAAGACGAAGTAGTTGTAGCTGCCCACGAACACCATCGGCCGCCCGTCAATCACCGCGAAGGCTGGCGTGCTGTCCACCCACGTGTTGATCGGGCTGGCCCATACCTGCTCGCCCGTCTCGGCGTCCACGCAGTAGGCCCAGGCCGTGCGTCCGCCCAGGAAGAGGAGCTGGCGGCCGGCGACGGTGGCAACGGAGACGCCGCTGTGGATTTCGTCGCCCGTGGCGTGCGGCTTCGGCCACAGGTCCTTGCCCGTTCGGGCCGAGAGGGCGAAGAGGCTGCCCGGCTCGTAGGGCACGAAGAGCGCCGGCTCGCCCCGTACCGTGCCCAGGCAAGGTGTGCCAATGGCCCCCGTGCCGAGCTCGCGCCGCCACAGTTCCGCGCCCGTGGCCGGCTCGAATGCAATCACCTCGCCGCGCTGGATGTTCTCGGTCCCGCTGCGATTGTTGTTCCACACGCCGCAGACCAGCACGGGCTTGCCGTCCACCTCCGCAAGAAGCGGGTTGGCCATGCGCGCCGGGCTCACCGTGCCCTTCCAGGCCAGGGTCTCGACCTGCCACAGCTTGCGCCGCGTCTCGGGCACGCCCGACCGGGGGTCGAGGGCGTAGATCGAGCGGTCGGACGATGCCACGAAGAGCATCGGCCGCCCGCCGACGGCGGCGTAGACGGGCGTGGCGCCCACCGCGCCCCCCGTGATGAACTGCCAGTCGTCCTCCCCCGTCGCCCCGTCGAAGGCGTAGACCGTGTTGTTGTAGCAGCCGATGAACACTCGCGGCTTGCCCTCCACCGTGGCCAGGCACGGGCTTGACCAGTAGGGCGTGCCCTCCACGTAGGCGTAGAGCGTCCGCGGCGGCGCCGTGGCCCACACGTGCTCAAGCGTTGCCGAGGGGAAGCGGGTCGTGCTCAGCCCCTGCCGCTGCGGGTTCAGGCCGAACATGGGCCAATCCACCACCTCGGAGCCAAAGGCGGCCGACAGGCATAGAGCGAGAATTGCCGATTGCCGATTGCCGATTGCCGATTTCAGAGCCGTCAGAAGCCAGCCCGCGTCTGTTCTGTGACCCGTCTTCATCTTCCGCCTTCAATCGGCAATCGGAAATTGGCAATCGGAAATCAGAAGTACTCCGTCGGCCGCGGCGCGAAGGGGATGGCCTGCTTCTTGCCCGGCGCCAGCTCGTTGACTATCTCGAGGGCGCCGTAGGGACAGGCGTCCACGCACTTCATGCAGTAGAGACACGTCCGCCGGTCGCGGATGCCCATCACGATGCAGTCCACGGGGCACACGGGCTCGCAGCAGCCGTCGCGCTGGCATCGGTCGTTGCGGTTGATCTGCCAGGCCGCGTGCTTGGCGAGAATGCCCAGCATCGCTCCCTCGGGGCACATGTAGCGGCACCAGGCGTTCATCAGCACAATCGAGAGCAGCAGGACGCCGAAGCAGGAGATGAGCGACGCCCACTCGACGTAGGCCGTGAAAAACACGCAGAACGGCCCGTTGGCGTAGACCCCGTAGATGAACACGGCGAAGATCGAGATGAGGAGCGCGTAGCGGGCGCGGCTCTTAAAAAACCAGTCCTTCGAGGGGTCCGTGAGCACCGTGAGCGCGATGAGCGACAGGCCGATGGTGTAGAAGACCATCGCGTGCTCGATGAACGAAAAGGTCGCCGGCTTCGTCTTATAGGAGCTGTAGAACAGCAATCCGAGGAAGGCCACGCCCATGCCGTATTTCACGTAGATGAAGGCCGGCCTGTCCTTCTGGCCCCGCGCCCACGAGGTGAGCTTGGCGAGGAGTTCCTGCGCGAAGCCCAGCGGGCAGAGCCAGCCGCAGAAGACCCGCCCGAAGAGCATCGTGAACGCCGCGACCGTGGCGAAGACGATGAGCATCTTGAACGCCTGGAGGTCGTTTCGCCCCATCGCGTTCGCGCCCAGGATGAT
>VGYV01001011.1 GCA_016872855.1 Planctomycetota bacterium | reverse complement strand
CCCAGCGCAGTCGCCACCACGTCGCGCAAGTGCCGCCGCGCCATCCACAGGAAGCCGAGGACCATCACGACGAACGCCCCAAAGCTCTGCCAGCCCGTGGCCTCCATCGCCCAGCAGAAGACGGTGGACCGCCCGATGCTGAAGCCGATCTGGTTGTACACCCCCTCCTGAATCACGCCCAGGAGATAGAAGAACCAGAGGCTGAACACCACCTCGGTGTTCGCAAAGTAGGCCAGACCCAGCGTGGGGAAGACCAGGATGAGGTGGAGCGCGGGAAAGCTCGGCCCCAGGCTCAGCCACGCGCCGTGCAGGTCAATCTGGGGGAAGCCCGGCTCGAAGTACGAAATGACGTTCCAGGCGATGATCCCCATCGGGAGCGAGAAGCCGCACCAGAACAGGCGGCTCCGCAGCAGCTTCGGCACCAGGCGGGCGTCGTCGCTCTCCTCGATGAGCGCCTGCGGCACGGCCAGGAGCGGGTAGACCAGCCGCTCGCGCTCGACCCACTGCTTCCGCAGGATGACCACGAGGCACAGGCACACGAAGTAGAGGGCGGCCACGAGCAGCAGCCACCAGGCGAGCGGCAGGAGCCACTCGTTCCAGGGCAGCGCCGCCCCTGGCGGCCGCCCCTCGAAGAAGTCGCGCATCGCGTGGCCCGTGTCGCTCGGGAACGCCCAGTGCGGCAGGTGGGGGTGGAGCAGCTCGGCCCAGCGGTTCTCCGCCGACGCGACGTAGTACGGCGAGCCCATGAGCGCGAGCATGAAGCCCACGAGGAACAGCGGCGTGCCCGCGCTCACCAGGGCCATGCCGAAGACCACCACCAGCTCGGCCGGCCGCAGCGCCCACGACCGCCGCAACGCCTTCAGCCCAACGTTCACCACCGCCACCACGACGAAGAAGGGAAACACCACGACCAGGGGCATGTACGACCAGGTGATCTCGGACGAGGCGAGGCCCCAGATCGCGTTCGGCGCGCACACGCTCCCCGCGACGACCAGGGCCAGCCCGATCGCGACCGAGCGCCACGTGAGCCCCTGGCGCCAAAGGGAAGGCATCCCAGATTCCAGATTACGGATTCTAGATTGCGCCATCGTGCCGCCATCTTATGAAGCGACCGCGCGCCGCGCAAGGCTGCCGGCGATGCTTGCGCCGGGCGACGGAAACCGGTAATCTCAGCGTGGCGGGGAAGGTCTCAGCCGAAGGGGCATGTGGCCCGGCCCAAGGGATGGTTGGATGGATGGATGACGGGCGTTTTGCCCAAACCGACTTCAGGGGATCACCCCCGTTCGGAGTCCCGCCTTTAGGCGGATTCGGCCAGGAGAAGACCGCCTGAAGGCGGGACTCCCAACGAGTTCACCGTTTGGGCAACACGCCCGATGGCTGCCTAACACCCATCCACCCATCCTCGCCAATGCGCGCGCAAGCCGCGCACCCGATGAGAGCATAGCAAGCAAGGGGACAGCTCATGATGCAGGTCGGCATTCTCGGCTCGGGCGGCTGGGCGGGGCGGTATGGGGCCGCGCTCGCCGAATCCCAGAAGGTCAAGCTCGTGGCCGTGGCGGGCGGCAGCCGCGCGCCGGCCTACGCGGAGAAGCTCGGCATCCGCCACGAGCCGACCGTCGGCGCGCTGTGCGAGGCGAAGGACGTGGACCTCGTGGTCATTGCCACGCCCCACGGCCTGCACGCCAGCCACGCCGTCCTGGCCGCCGAGCACGGCAAGCATATCCTCGTCGAGAAGCCCATGGCCACCAGCATCGCCGAGTGCGACCAGATGATCGCCGCGGCGGAGAAGGCCGGCGTGAAGCTCATGGTCGCCCACTCCCGCCGCTTCTTCCCCCTCGTGAAGCAGGCGAAGCGGCTCCTCGACGAGGGGGCGATCGGCCGCATCCTCATGCTCCGCCAGCTCTTCAGCCACAACGCACGCTCCTTCGGCACCGCACCCGGCCACTGGATGAGCGACCCGCGCCTCTCGATGGGCTTCTTCCTCGGCTACGGCTGCCATCAGCTCGACATGACACTCCACCTCGTCGGCTCGCGCGTCCGCGCGGTCATGGCGCGATTCGGCAACTACTGGGCGCCCAGCCCCATCGAGAACTGCGGCGCCCTGTTCCTCGACTTTGAGAGTGGCGCCTACTCCACCTTCATGGAAATCTGCTCG
>VGYV01001010.1 GCA_016872855.1 Planctomycetota bacterium | reverse complement strand
TTTCGCCGCGCGGTTCCCGGGATCGAGCGCGCGAGCCTCCTGCGCCAGGCGGGTAGCATCTGCGAAATTCAGGGCCCCCAGGGCCTCCTTGCCCTGGTCGAGCAACCCGGCGGCCGCTTCCTGTTTTGCCTTCTTTTCCGCGTCGTCGATTTCCCGCAGCAGCAGTCCCGCGTCCTTGTTTTCCGGATCGAAATTCCGCAGTTCGGCCGCCGCCTGACGCGCCTGGGTGAACTCGCGGCCGTTCAGGGCCTGCCGGGCACGGGAAAGGTAGCGCCCGATCTCCTCCTGGTGCCTCCTGGCGCGCTCGGCTGCGGCTCGCGACAGGATCTCGCCCGCCTTGGCCGACTGGGGATCCAGAGCGAGCATTTCGCGAGCACACCTCTCCGCCTCGTCCAGCTCTCCCCGGAGGAAGCACTGCTGGCCCTTGGACAGGAGCGCACTCAGCTCTTCGTTCTTCTTCTTCTCCTTGCGGGCGGTGTCGATCTGCCGCAGGAACTCCCGCGTCCCGCCGTGCGCGGAGTCCGCCGCCAGGGCCTGGTTGCCCAGGGAGCGTGCTTCGTCGAACTCCTCGCGGTCCAGGGAATCGCGCCCGCGGCGGAGCAGGGAATCGACCGCATCCGAGCGGCGCTTGGCTTCCCGCCCCTGCTTGATCTGATCGAGCAGTTCCGTCGCGACGCGGTTCTGCGGCTCCAGCCGGAGCGCCTCGTCGGCGCCGGCCGCCGCCTCATCGAATTCCTGGCTGCGCAAGGCATTCCGGGCCCTGGACAGCAGGGCCCGGACCTGCTCGGCCCTGCGGCTTTCCTCGCGGCCGCGCTCGACCTCCTGCAAGGCCTGCCGGGCCTCCCGGTTCTGCGGGTCGAGCTGCAGGGCCTCCTGTGAGTGCCGGGCGGCGGCATCCCAGTCCTTCCTGCCCACGGCGTCGCGGCACCGGGCAAGGTGGTCGGACAGGAGCGCTCTCCGGCGGTTTTCGCCTTCGATCCGTTCCAGTTCGGAGAGCAGTTGCCCGGCCTCGGGGTTGTCCGGCGACAGCTCGAGCACAAAACGCGCGTGCCTCCGGGCCTTGTCGAAGGCCTCCGCGGCGAGAAGTTCGCGGGCCTGGGCGAGCTCCGCGGCGACCCGCTGCTCGAGCTCCGCGGCGTGAACTGCCTCACGCGCCCGCTGCAGGGCGGCTTGCACCTCGGCATCGCCGCCGAGCAGCTCTGCGGCCTGCTCCAGGGGCTCCAAGGAGTCGCGGAACCTCTCTTCCGCGATCAGCCCCAGCCCCAACGCTTTCTTGGCCTCGCCCTCGGTCCGGCGCCTGCGCCTCTCCTGCTCGGCCTCCTGCTCCGCCAGCGCTTTGCGCCGCAGCTCGGCTGCTGGGAAACTCTCGGGATCGGCAGCCAGGGCCTCGTCGATCTTACCCAGGGCCTGCGCATACTCCTTCGCTTCCAGATGCTTCCGGGCCGCCCCGAGGATCTCCTGGATTCGGGCGCTCTTGCGTTCCTCGATGCAGCGCCGGGTCTCGACCAGCGCCTGGACGACTTCTTCCTGCGGACCAAGCGCAGCCATCGCGCCCCGCAGCTGCTCCAATGCCTCGTCCAGAAGCCCGTCGCGCATCTTGCCCTTCCCCGCCTCGAGCATTTCCCGCCCGCGGATCTGCGCGGGCGTCGGGGGACTCGGCGAGGGCTTCGGCGCCTCGGTTTGCTGGGCAGGGCCGGGCGCTTCACTCCGTGGCGCCGGGACCGGAATCGGGGGCAGGTCGCGGACCGGGATCGGCACCGCCGGGGGCGTCGCCGGCGGCGCGGCCGCCAGGTTCTCCGGCACGGCCGCGAGGAGCCGGCGTAGCGTGCAGTAGTCGGGGATCTCGGCCTGGCGGCCCGATGCGTCGAGCTGCTGCAGCGCTGCATCCCGGGCCTGCGCAGCCTGCCCTTCCAGTTTCGCCTGCCGCCAGAGCGGGAGAGCCGCCTGGATCTGCTTCCAGGTGCGCTGGGAGGCGAGGTTCAAATCGACGAGGAGGTCGCGGCATGCCTTGGCCAGCTCCGCCATGCTGCCGTAGCGCTGGTCGGGCTCCTTGGCCAGGCAGGTCTGGATGATCTCCCACAGGCCCGCCGGCGCCTCCGGGAATTGCTCGGCGAAGGGGAGCCTCGTCTGAAAGAGGATGTTGTCCAGTGTCTTCG
>VGYV01001009.1 GCA_016872855.1 Planctomycetota bacterium | reverse complement strand
GCGCCACTCCGCGCCCTCGGCGCGGCCGAGGGCCGCCCTGAGGGCCTCCACGGCCTTCGGGCTCGGATTCTTGAGCAGAACGCGGCGCGCGTGCTCGCGCACCGAGGGCAGCTCCGTATCCTTCACATCGAGCAGCTTCGCGGCCGGGGCCACCGCGTCCTCCGTGCCGATCCGCTCGAGGCCCTCGAGGATGGCGATCACGCCGAGCTTGGGCAGCTCCGGCTTGAGCCGCGCGAGCATCGCCTTCACTGCCGCGGCCCGTTCGATGTCCGCGCCCGGGCGGCTGGCCCGCCAGCAGATGCGCTCGAACACGCGGTTCGCCTCGCCCCGCTCCTCCAGGTTGCTGCCCGCCAGCTTCGGCAACAGCTCATCCAGCGCCTTGGCGTGCATCGCCTCCCACTCGGCGGCCGACGGGTTCACCCCCTCGCCCGGCGATAGCCGCCGGAGAGGGTCCACGTCCACCTCACCCGCCCACACACCCACGGCCATCGCCCAGCCGAGGGCGAGAATCGCTGAGCGCCGCATCCGTCGCTCCTTTGCTGAATCTCCCGCGTGCAAGTATGCACGCCATACCGCGTTGTCTGAAATCGGCAATCGGAAATCGCAAATCGGCAATTCTACAAGTGCCACGGCGGCCGCATGGGTGCGCCGACGAGCCGATTCGCCGCCTCGTCGCCCACGATCTCCTCCTTCACGGGATCCCAGGCCAGCTTGCGCCCCACGCGGAACGCGATGTTGCCCAGGATGCACAGGCTCGTGACCCGGTGGCCGATCGCCACGTCCATCACCGGCTTCTCGCGCGAGCGCACGCACTTGAGGAAATCGCCCATGTGGTCGTTGCTCACGCAGAGCTTCGTCTCCCCCGCCCCGGGCTCGATGTAGACCTCTTTGGGCGACTGAATGCTCCCATCGCCGCCGTTGACCACGACCTCCCCCTTCTCGCCGAAGTACTTGAACCCGAAGTCCGCCCCACCGAAGTTCTCGCCCGGCTGGCACCAGAAGAGATTCCAATCGGGGTTCTTGAACTCGTATTTCACCGTGAAGTCGTTCGGGCAGTCGAACATCCCCTTTGGCGCCGCGCCGCTCAGGCACTCGACGCTCACTGGCCCGGTCGCGTCCACGTTCATCCCCCAGCAGATGTTCGAGAAGATGTGCGCCCCGCGGTCGCGGATCTGGCCCCCGCCGAAGTCCAGGAACCACCGGAAATTCACGTGGCACCGCTTCGGATGATACGGCACCCACTTGGCCGGCCCGAGCCACATATCCCAGTCGAGGCCCGACGGCACGGGCTGGGGTGCCTCCCAGCCGCTGGCGGGGTTGTTGTAGTGCCAGGTGCGGACCTCTTTGACCTTGCCGATGTGGCCGTTGCGCACGTATTGAGCAGCGTAGCGGCCGGCGGAGGTCGAGCGGGCCTGGGTGCCGATCTGCACCACGCGGTCGAAGCGCCGCGCCGCCCGCACCATCGCCTGCCCCTCGGCGATGGTCGTCATCATCGGCTTCTCGCAATACACGTCCTTCCCCGCCTCGCACGACAGGATCGTGTGGAGCCCGTGCCAGTGGTCGGGCGAGGCCACAACCACGGCGTCCACGTCCTTGCGGTCGAGCAGCTCGCGGAAGTCGTTGTACACGCCCACCTCGCGCTTGCAGCGTTTGGCAGCGCCTTCGGCCCGGCCCTTATCCACATCGCACACCGCCACGGTCGGCTCGCGGTCGTTCTGCGCGAACCGCCCCAGGTGGCCACCGCCCATGCCCCCCACACCGATGTGGCCCATCCGAATCTCGTCGCTCGGCGGCGCCGCCAGCACCCGCGCCCCGACCGCACAGGGCGCAGCCACCCCCGCCCCAAGACCCGCAAGAAACCCCCGCCGTGTCACTCCACTGCTCATGAGCATCGCTCTCCTCGGGAGTCGTGTCCAAAGCGAAACAGGCTCAGTTTGCGGCATTGCCAGATTGGGGGGTTCTCTGAGGAGTTGTTTTTCGAGACGGGTCTTGCCAAGAAGAAGGCTTCTCCACACAATGGGCGTGTCAAGTGTGGGACTTGCGTTTCCCACCGCCCATTGCGAAGGAGAAGCCGATGGTTCAGTATAGCGTGCGCTCGGAGATTGTCAACGTGATGCAGATGGCGCGGCGGCATGGGCACGGTCGGGTCAAACATG
>VGYV01001008.1 GCA_016872855.1 Planctomycetota bacterium | reverse complement strand
TCGGCCTTGGATTTCACGCGCTTGCCGCAGACCGAGCACTCCCCCTCCTCGTAATCGCACTCCATCGAGACCTGCTTGATGATCCCCTTCTTCATCAGCTTGTAGGCGAGCCGGGCGTTCTCGTTGTCGGCGACGTAGAGTTCGCCCACGCACTCGACGTGGCCGCCGGCGTCGTCTTCCACGAACTCGCTGGCCACGATCCCGCCCACGATGTCCCGGAAATCCTGGCTGTGCTTGAGGTCGATCTTCTTGTTGACCGCCGTCTGGTGCCGCGCCTGCAGCTCCTCGCGGGAGAACTGGTCGCCGTTCTTGTTCGTGCCCACGTGGCAGAGGACGAAGCTGAACTCGCGGTCGCCGGCCGGCGCCTCGCCAAGGTTGATTGCCTCGGCTGCCAGCGCCGCGTCGTCGGGGAAGGCCAAGTCGACTGGGAACGAGGTGTGGTTCGGCTCGGCGACCGTCCCGTCGCTCGCCGCGGCCGCCATCGCCTTCGGTCCCGACGCCACGAAGAGCAGCTCCTTGGCGAACTTGCCGCCGCGCTTGGCCTCGTAGGGCACGATCCCGTATTCCACATCGATGGCGTTGACGCGCACCTTGTCCCACCCGCGCACCAACATGCCCTTGATCTCGTCCTGGGTGGGGAAGGCGTGGTCGCGGTAGCTGATCAGGATCGTGCCGTAGTTCCTCCTCCCCGCCCCGATGAAGCCCTCGAACATCTCCTTCATCGCCGCCTTCGTGTACCGCGTGCGGGAAGGGAAGCTCCGCCGGCTGTCGTCGGCCAGGTCCTTCCCCTTCCACATCGTCATCAGGCCCTCGAGGAAGTGAAGGCTGCCCTCGTAGTCGTTCGTGCCGAACTCGGTCACGTAGGGCGGGTCGCAGTAGAGGACGTCGGCCTTGACCTTGGGGATGATCTCCCGCGCGTCGGCGTTGAAGGCCCGGCACTCCTGCCCGTTGTCGAACACCAGGCCGTTGATCTGCCTGACGGACCGGCGGAAGGTCTCGGTGAACTCGGAGAGGGGCATGTTGCCGATCTGGGTGTGCCTGGCGCGCTCGTGGTCGTCGCTGAGGCGGCCGCGCATGCCCTTCTTCGACCGCGAGAACTGCCCGAACCGCGCCTTCGCCTTGCATGTATTGCCCAACGCCGCCAGGGCGATGTCCTTCTTGTAGCCCGAGAGCTTCTGGATGTTCGCCCAGACGTTGTCGAGCCAGGCGAGGATCGCCTTCGTGTAGTAGTAGCCGCTGAAGTGGTCGACCGTGAACGTGCCGGCGTTCGGGTTGCGCTCGAAGAGGGCCTCGACCTCTTCCGCCGACAAGGTCTCCTTGGAGTTCTCGATGACGGCCCTGGCCAGGTGATAGGGGAAGCTCAGGAGGTCATTGGCGTAGACCTTCAGGCCCTTGCGCTTGTAGTAGTAGGCGACGTTGCAGCCGCCGGCGTAGGCGTCGAACAGGCTCTTGGCGTCCTTCGGCACGTGCTTGTCGATCCAGCCCATGATGAAGTGCTTTGACCCCATGAAGCCGGTGACGCGCGGCACCCGCTCCTGCGCGGCAATGGCCTCGAGGACGTCGAGGTCGAAGTCACCGGAGAGCGAGAGGCCATCCTCTTCGTCTCCCTCCGCATCCGCATCGAGGGAGCTTGCCTCGTCCTCAGCGTCGGCGGAAAGGGGGACATCCTCATCCGCTGCCGTAGCGAAGAGCGCCTCGTCGTCGGCCTTGATCTCCTTCTCGTGTTCGGCGATCCACTTCTTCGCCCGCTCCATCGTCCATCCGTCGGGGTTCTCGTCGGTCTTCCGGACGAAGCGGAAGGCCTGGATGACCATCGAGTCGGGGTCCTTCCCTTCCACCACGTGCTCGGGCTTGAGCTTGGCGATGAGGATCGAGACCCCCTCGACGCCCTTGAGCTTCTTCCTGCGGAAGGTGTCGGGCCGAGAATGCTCCGGCGGCCGTACGCGGTAGCGGATCTCGCTGGCCGTCTCCTCCCAGATCGCCTCAGCGTGCATGGCCTCGGCGTAGAGCGCTTCCCCCTCGAGGTCGGCGGCTGCCCGCTGCGCCGCCTCGCGCCGGCAGATGAACAGGTGCTCCTTCGCGTGGGAGGCCGCGCCATGCACGTTGGTGATCATGTACTCGTGGTCCTTCGACCGCATGTGCGAGGCGCGCCCGTGG
>VGYV01001007.1 GCA_016872855.1 Planctomycetota bacterium | reverse complement strand
CGCATGCGGGGACGGGGCGGCTCGCGCTGTTCCCGGAGATGGAGGACTACATGGTCTGGGCCGTGAACGAGTTCCTGAAACGAGGCGTGATTGACGGCGTCTACTGGGACGATGCCAGCGTGGGCTACACCTACTCGCTGGCATCCACCGCCTACGAATACGCTGGCAGCAAGAACGGCCGTCGGGTCGGCTTCACCGCGCTCGCGCAACGGCGTGTGAACCAGCGCCTCTGGCGGCTCTTCGAGGCCGCCGGCAAGGAACCCTGCATCTGGGCGCACATGACCGTGTGCTACGAGGTGCCGCTCTTCAGCTTCTGCCGGTACCTGTCGAACTGCGAGTTCGTGACCGGTGTGAGCTTCCCCGGCAAGCGCGATGCCATGGACATGTGGTCGCCTGAAATGCTGCGCCTGCTCGGCGGCTCGGCCAAGTGGGGCACCGGCTACCACAACCTCAGCACGCTGCCGCGAACGCTCCCGACCACGCCCGCCGCCAAGCAATGGCTCTATCCTCAAGCCCGTACGGAGACGGGGCTCTACATGACCAGCGACCAGATGGGCCCCGCCGACGGACTCGGGCAGGTGCTGGCCCGGGAAAAGGCCTTTGACGGTCCGGTGCGCGCCTATCCGTGGTGGAGGGCCGCCGAAGTGCTCAAGGTCACGGCCCCGACCAACGCCCGGGCGCTGGCCAGCGTCTACGCACTCGACGGCCGCGCCATTGTGGTCGTGGCCAACCGCGACCGCGCGGCCGAGCACGACTTCAGCCTCGAACTCGATGCTGCGAAGGTCTTCCCGGGCGCGGCTGGCGTGGCCTGGCGCGATCTCGATCCCGGCCTGAAACCGCCGGCGGCCGTCGTGGCCAGCGCCAAAGAGATCAAGGACACCAGCATGTCCAAGGGCGAGCTCGCGGGGGAGGAGCAACCGATGGACGCGAAGGACCTGATCGACCTGGCAGAGGGCACCACCCCGGAGGGCCGGGCGCTCAAACGGCTGGAATTGCGCGTGGAGGGGAACAAGGCCCGCGTGGTCGTGCGCCCCCGCGACTACCGCGTCCTGGAAGCGAAACCACGGCAATAGGGGGAGAACGAGCAAGGGCAACCGCGACCGCAAGAACCTCTACGCCAAGGCCCGCGCGCGGGCATCGTCAAGGAGTTCACCGGCGTCTCCGCCCCCTACGAGGTGCCGCAGGATGCCGACCTGGTGATTGACACTAGCGACACCACGCCAGAGGAGGGCGCGCAGGCCATCATTCTCCATCTGGAAAAGAGGGGCCATTTCAGTCTGGGATTGCCATGAGCCGCCGGACGGCTGATGGTCCCGGGGTTAGATGCCGGGGCGAGGCGCGCCTGCGGTTTACGGACGCCAAGGGTGAGAAGGCATCCATGGAGTGTTCTCACCTCAGTGACTCCGCAGTCGGCCTCTGGCGCCGCCCGGGTGGTCAGCACGGCTCCTCGGAGCATTGGGAGGTCACGATTGGCTTCAGTCTGCCCGTAGCTGCTCGCATTCCGTCGTACAGCGACCATTGTAGGTGACAAAACCCCAGCCCAACCCCGGAAATCAAGGACATACGACGACGGAGAATGCTCCCGGAATCCACCGTTATGTTCGACTCACCGTGCCGCGACATGGCCGTAGCGGCTTCTGGGCCAGCGGCAGAACAACGACTCGCTGCCGAACGTGATCCGGAAGACGCCACATCCGGCGGGGCGCTGCGGAACGAGACCGGTCAACACGTCGCCGTCCGGCCCTCGGTGGGGAGTTCCTGCCCCTCCAAGGCAGGCACCTAGTAGGAGGGGCCATCACATGTCGACGCCGCGCCGGGGGGTCGGGTTTCCCCCAATCCCTCACGCTCATGACGGCGATGGCCGATGCAACTTGCGCGCGTCCTGCGTGCGCTTCCGGACGTTTTTGGATCGGCTCGGGTCGTCTCCTGGCGTCTACTGACGGGAAGCAGGCGCCATCAAGGCAAGGCGACACACGAGCCGCAAATGGAGAAAGAGCAAGAAGTTAGGTCATAACTTCCTGCCCTGCTATGGGGACTGTCGGATTCGGGGTGGTCTGGGGGGAGGTTTTGTGAGACAGGTCTTGATAGGAGAAGGGCTTCTCCGCACAATGAGGGTAGTTTCAGCGAGGCGTGTGGCTCGGAGCACTCAGGAGTGAGG
>VGYV01001006.1 GCA_016872855.1 Planctomycetota bacterium | reverse complement strand
AGGTCCTCCGAGCGATGGCGCATGACGGCGTGCGGTTCGTGCGGCTGCATGGGAAGATCGGCGACTACTACTCCGCCGAACACAACCTCGCGGCGCTCCTTGAGCACGGCCTGAAGGCCTGGCGGATGCCCGCGATCCCCTACAGCTCCTCCTGCAGGAGCGCAGAGCAACAGGCGTATGTGGAGGCGACGGGGCGCAACCTGGGGCGCTACCTGAAGGGCAACCCGGCGGTCTTGATGCAGTCGATTGCGGGGGAAGGTCTCAGCGCGCCGCCGTGCTACTGCGAGACTTGCACCGCGGACTTCCGGCAGTACCTGCGCGCAAAGTACCAGACGCTCGAAACGCTCAATGCCGCGTGGGGATCGAAGTACGCCGCCTGGGAGGCTATCCCGCAGCTTGGCAGCCCGCAGGATCTTGACGAGACGGCCGAGCGGCTGAAGCAGATGCGCGTCGCGCTGGGGCTGCCGGCCGAGAACCAGGCGCGCTGGCGGAAGCTCCTCGAGCTGGACCGGGCGCGCGCCATGGACTGGAAGCGCTGGCACGAGTCGGCGCTGGTGGACTGGTACCGCCGCTTCGTCGAGGCCTTCCACGCTCAAAACGCCGGCGACACGCCCATCGGCGAGCAGCCTTGCTGGCCGAACTTCGAGAGCCACATCCTCTTCGCGCTGGGCAAGATCGCCGACATCGGCGGGATGGACCTGTACCTCCCGGGCGAGGGCCCGACGACGCTGGGCTACGCCGCGGAGCTGTGCCTGAACTTCGACCTCAACGCCTCGGTTTTCGCGGCCGCGGGCAAGCCGGTGATGGTGCACGAGCTCTACGTGCAGGACAACTCACCTCCGCTCCTCCCGGAGGCGCAGGGCTGGTGGCTCCTCGGACGCGGCTACAACCTGCTGACCTACTTCACGTATGACTACTACCATGAGGGCGTCCGGTCCGGTCTGCCACTGATCTTCGGCCTGTTCGACAAGGGCGGCGCGCCGTATCCGGCCTACGACTCGTTCCGCCGCTTCGCCGCCGACGTGGAGCGCTTCGACCGTCGCTGGGGCGTCTCGACACTTCGCCGCGAAGAGCCGCGAGTGGCGCTGTTCATGGGCGACGACGTCTCGATGGCGAACAACCTCGAGACCGGCGGCGCGACGTGGGAGGCCGCCGGAGTGCTTGGGCACAAAGGAGCGTACTGGCTCACGGAGCGCTCGGGCCATGCCGTGGACTTCGTCAACGACGAGTCGCTCGATCGCCTCGGGGGCAAGCGGGCGCTCATCGTGCCGTGGTGCCACGTGATTCGCGCGGAGTCAGTGGAGCGCATCCTGGCTTTCGCCCGCCGCGGAGGCACGGTCATCATCGACGGGCCGTTGGCTCTGTACGATGAGACCTACCGCCCCTACGCCACGCTCCCGGGCGGCGGACTTGCCCAGGCTCTCGGGGTGACGCTCACGGGCTACGAGGACGCACCGAACGCGATCATCGCCGAGGACGGAACGGAAATCGCGAGCCGCGGCATACCCCAAGGCGAGCAGGTGACCCAGGCGGAGGTCCTTCGGCGCGACCGAGAGGGGCGCCCGGCCCTCGTGCGGACGACCGTTGGCCGCGGCAAGGTCTTCTGGTTCCTCACCAGCCTCGGCCGAACGAGCACATCACGCGCACCCGACCTACGCGCCCTGGGATTATGGCAGTCGGTTCTGGGCGAAGCCGACGTAACGCCGCGCTGGCAGTTCACGCCGCGCGCCGAGGGTGGGAAGGCGGTCTTCGACATCGCACTGCGGAGCAAGTCCGAGCAGGAGCACTTCGCGTTCATGGTCAGCTTCTTCGAGCCCTCGCACGGAGACCTCGACCTGGCCCTACCGCCGGGCCGGTGGACGGCAACGGACGCACTGACCGACGCGCCGCTGGCGCTTCAGGAGCAGGTGGGGAAGTGGCGGCTCGGCGTGGACCTGCCGGCCTACGGCACGCGCGTGGTTCGGCTGGTCGCGGAGGACTGACGACGTGGAGGTTCCGTCGCCAACGCGCGGCCTCGTGGCCCAACTGATGTGGGAGCCGCTCTTTCGGCCCAAGGTGCCGTTCAGCCCACCTCGCGTTCGTGGGGACGTGGTTGAGTCGCGGGGCAAGGCGGTTGGCCCCGGCTATCCTGCAATCCCCGAGACCGGCCCGGGTCGTCGCC
>VGYV01001005.1 GCA_016872855.1 Planctomycetota bacterium | reverse complement strand
ACGCCGCCCTCTTCGATGGCTGGGACCCGACCGCCGATGTGGCCATCCTCTACGCCTACTGGGGCCCCAACCCCCTCAACGCCTACAAGCCCTTGCCCACGTTGACGGACGCCGAGTACCTCGGTTCCACCCATCACCCATTCGTCGCCCTGGTGGATCGGACACTGCCAGAGAAGCCGGAGGCGTTGAGGGCGTTCCGGATCATCTACCTTCCCTCGCCCGCCTACGAAATGTCAGATGCCCAGTTGGCAGCCCTGCGGGCGTACGAGAAGGCGGGCGGCTGCCTGGCGCCCGGCGGCAGACCGGTCACGATTAACGGGCAGCCTGCCAAGCCGTCGCCCGAAGGGACCAGGGGCAAGCTGCCGATGTATGACGTGCGCGAGCTGATGGAGCCGGAGGCCCGCGTCGCGCCCGCCGATGGCCTTCGAAGAAACCTCCGCTTCGCCCTCTACCGCAAGGGCGACCAAGTGGCCCTCCATGCCGTCAACTACAACGTCTGCCTCCTCGACCCCGCCAAGAAGGTGCTGGAGGTCGAGCCGACCCAGCTCACGGTCCCTGTTCCCCCCGACTGGAAAGCGCTTCAGGCCACCTGCTTTGATCCCGATGCCGCACCCGCCACGCTCCCCTGTGCCGTGGCGGACGGCGCTGTCCGCCTCACCCTGCCCAGGACCCGCATCTACAAGGTCGTCCTTCTCGAGCGGAAGTGACGAACTCGTTCGTGGTCCCGCCTTCAGGCGGTCTTCCTCCCCCTCTCCCTCGGGGAGAGGGTCGGGGTGAGGGTCTTACTACTCTGGCCACAGATCAGTTTGCACCCGCCGAGACCGCGTGCGCGGTCAGGGCTGCGTTTGTAGCCGCAAGCGTCCCGCTTGCGGTCGTCCTCGACAAGCGAGACGCTTGTCGCTACGTCACGAACTGCAAACTGATCTGTGGCCAGAGTAGTACGCCGCCGCGGGCGCAGGGGAAGCCACCCTCACCCGCCCGCCCCTGGCGGGCGACCTCTCCCCGAGGGAGAGGGGCGCGGCACCCGCCCAGTCACGACTGCGGTTGTCGCAGCGCGCGCTCGATGTGGCCGGCGCCCTCGGCATCCTTGTCGCGGATGCTCTCGACGATCCTCTGGCGGAAGAGCGCCTCGCTGTTCTGGCCCGGCTGCGTCTTGCACACGACCTCGCAGCCGTAGCCGACGGATGCGAAGCCGCGGCGGAAGATTTCGCTCGGGTCGTCCGAGACCAGGAACGTCGCCACGTTATCGCCGTGCCAGCCGGGCTTCCAGTTCAGGCGGAAGGCGGCGCCCGTTGTGCCCATCAGATAGGCATACGCGCATCCGATCCGCCAGTCCTTGTTCCACACCCCCACCTGCCGGCATCCCAGCCCATCGCCCAGGAACTCCAGGCACGCCCGCACCACCGACGGGAAGCACACGTCCTCCGGGCATCGCGCCTTCGTCTCCGCGTGCTGCTGCATCTCGTGGTAGAAGCCGATGCGAGGGACGTTCTCCACGACGACTGGGGCATCTGTTCCATGTGGAGTTGTTTCAGCAGACACTTCATCTACTCCATGGGCCCCTGGCGCGCCAGGAATCACGGGAAAGCGGAATTTTCCCTGTTCCCCCTCATTTCTGAATGCGGGACCGGCACCTGAATTCCGCTCCTTCCATCAAGCGGATGCCTGACTCCTCCGCAAGCGTGACTGCCCCGGGCGTGAACGAAGTCGTTGTGACTATCAGGCCTCGTGTCCCGCGCGGATAGCTTTGAATAGTACCGACAAGCTCGCGAACCTTGTCCGGGCCAACCTTCTTGCCCTTGCTCAGGTACTTGCACTGGATCACCCAGCAAACCTCATCCAGGTCACTGCCCTTGGTCGCATAGACGTCGACCCCGCCATCCCCACTGCGGGAAGCAGCAACATGTTGTACCTCAAAACCCTCCACTTCCATAAGCGCCTTCACTTCTCTTTCGAATTCGAACCAACGAGAGCGTGAAGGTTCGCCTTCTGTGACCTCGGCCACCTCATAGAGGGCCTGCATGGCCGAACGGCTCCTGTAGATCACCTGGAGCTTCCTCTTCCCTCTTTCGTGTGGCTTAACAAAGGTGGCTCTCCGGGCTTTCTTGTGGGTGCCCACAAGGGGGGCGCCAAGCCGAGGAACCCTTCTACCTCCCTCAGCATA
>VGYV01001004.1 GCA_016872855.1 Planctomycetota bacterium | reverse complement strand
ATGCGGGCGGGGGTGACGCGGATGGCGATCTTGTGCCAACGGTCGTTGTCGAGGGGGAGGTCGTGGCGGAGTGGCTGGCCGTCCAGGGTCTCAAGGCCACTGAGGTTCGGGGGGCCGAGGACGAGGGAACACGCGGTGCCACCGACGGGGAAGACCACGTAGGCTAAAGGCGTCCGCCCCTCGGTGCGCATCGCCTCCAGGGCCAGCTCGTAGCTGTCGGTGGGCGTCGGACGGGTCCAGGCGATGCCCGCACCGTGCTTCCCGCCATCGAGAGCCGCCTGGCCGTTTGCCAGGTGAACGCCTTCGCCGCGGCGGGGGCCGGGCCCCAGTTCGATGACCTTCCAGCCCTCGAGGCTGGTGCCGTCGAAGAGCACGAGCTGCTTAGGCTCGGGGGGCGGCCCCTGCTTGGGTTTCTCCTTGGGCTCGGGTTCGGGCTTGGGTGGGGGCTCAGCCTTCTCCTTGGGCGGGGGTGGCGGCTCGGCCTTCGGTTCCGGCTCGGCCTTGGGCTTCAGGACTTCCTCGGCCTTCGGCGGCTCCTTTGGTTGGAGCGTCCCGGCGACTTCCTTGTGCAGCTCGGCAATCTCGCCACTCCGTGCGACGACGAAGGGTGCGGAACCGAAGTCCTTCTGGAGTTCGGCGAGCAGCACCTTCGCCTCGGCCCACTTCTTCAGGGCGACGGCGCGGTAGGCGAGGGCGAGGAGTTCGCCGGCCTTCGCCTCGCGCAGTTCCGCCTCGGTGGGCTTCTGGGGCGGGGGCTCGGCCTGGGGCGGGGGCTCGTGGCGGCGTGACCCGGCGGCGAAGAAGGCGAGGGCGGCGGCGGCGATGGCGAGGAGTGCGGCGGCGGCGGCAATGGTGGCGGGCCGCCAGGAGCGCCGCGTGGGACGGCGGGGGGCGTGGTGGGCGTGCGTCGCGCCGCCTCGGGCCGCGGCATGAAGCGAAGCCCGGAACTCGGCGACGCTCTGGAACCGCTCGTCGGAGAGCGCGGCGAGAGCCCGGCTGATCACCGAGTCCACAGCGGCAGGGATGCCTGGGGCCAAGTGGCTGGCGCGCTTGAACTGGCCGATGGGCAGCTCGCCGGTGAGCATCTCGTAGAGGGTGACGCCGAGGGCGTAGAGGTCGGCCCGGTGGTCAACGGACGCGGCGTCGCGCATCTGCTCGGGGGCCATGTAGTGGGCGGTGCCCATGCGGGTGTCGGCGGCGGTGAGGCGGCGCTGGACGGGCGTGTCGTCGCCCGCGATGCGGGCGATGCCGAAGTCGGCCAGCTTCGCCTCCCCGGCGGGCGTGATGAGGATGTTCTCGGGCTTGATGTCGCGGTGGAGCACGTCGCGTGCGTGGGCGTACTCCAGCCCGGCGGCCACTTGGTCGAAGAGGGCGAGCGCGGCCGCAAAGCCGAGCTTGGCCTCCCTCGCCAAGCGGGCGCGCAGGCTCTCGCCCTCGACGAACTCCATGACGAAGAAGTAGGTGCCGCCCTCCTCCCCCTTGTCGAGGATGTTCACGATGTTCGCGTGGGAGAGCTGGGCGAGGGCCGTGGCCTCGCGGTCGAAGCGCTCGACGAACGAGGCGCGTCTCGCCAGGCGCTCGGAGAGGACTTTGAGGGCGACCGGGCGGTCGAGGGAGAGCTGGGTGGCGCGGTAGACGGCGGCCATTCCGCCGCGGCCGACGAGGCCCTCGATGCGGCAGCCGCCGAGGACCTCGCCCGGCTGGAGGCCCACCCGCTCGGCCGTCGCCAGGTCCACCTTAGCCCCGCAGTGAGGGCATTTGCCCTGGCCCGCGACCGTGCCGTCGGGCGCGTTCACCACCTTCCTGCACCGAGGGCACCGGATGCTGACCAAGGGGCCTTCTCCGCCACGGAGGGCCAGGACTCACACATTCCTGCCCCATCGTAGCAGGGTTTCGCAGGGGAGTCAAGAACGGCCCGGTTGGCCCTTCCTGGGCACACCTGCCGCGCAGCTCCAGCCGTGCCACACTTGCGGGCAGGATGGCTCCGGAACACAGGGGCCGGACTCCAATCGCCGTCACTGGGAATACAGCGGGCCAGGCGGTCAGGTTTCGGGTGGGAAGACGCTGGGGTTGGTGGCGCGCTGGGCCGCCTCCTCGCGGCTCACCTTGCCGCGCATCACAAGGTCCTTGAGCGACTGGTCGAGCGAGATCATCCCGTGGGCCGCGCCGGTCTG
>VGYV01001003.1 GCA_016872855.1 Planctomycetota bacterium | reverse complement strand
GCGCCAGAGGACCTTTCCCGTGGCGCCCTGGACGGCGATGAGGGTGGCGGGCGGTTCGTCCTTGGCTTTGCCCTTCGGCCGGGGCGCGTCGGCGGTTGGCTGTTGGGAGTAGGCCACGGCGATGCCGTCGGCGGCCACGAGCTGGCGGGCGGGCGCGGTCTCGGCCACGGTGGCGAGCGTCTCGCCCGTCGCGGCGTCGAGGATGCTCAACGGTGCCAGGTACTCGAGCGTTGCGTAGAGCCGGCCGCCGTCCACCACGAGCCGGCGCTGGACCTCGTCGGGCACGGCCGTCCGGGCGCCGGTGATGCTCGTCCAATCCTTGTCCTTGAACCTGGCCTCGGCCCATTGGGGCCAGCCCCAGGGGCCGAGGGGGCGGCGCCAGAGGAGCTTGCCGTTGAAGGCGTCGCGGCACAGGAGCGCCCAGCGCTCGGGCAGCCGCTGGTCCGTGATGCCGATCAGCCCCTCGTCAAGAATGTAGAAGACGCGTCCGCCGCCGCAGACCATCGCCTGGAAGCCCGAGGGCGTCTCGTGGCTTCGCAGCCACAGCGGCGGCGCCACCCAGCGCAGCGACCGCGGCGGGCCGACCACCGTGTCGCGGGCCACCGCGTTGTTGCCCGCGTCATGCAGAAAGTGCGTCCACTCGTCAATCTCCTTCGGCCGGGGCTTCACCGTCTTCGCACCGCCCACGTATGCCACGCCGCCGGCCGCGAGCACTCGCATCACCTCGGCCATCGTCGCCTTCCCCAGGTTCTCGGCCACCACGAGATTCGCCAGGTTGTCCACGTAGGGCAGGCGTTCCCCGTCCCACAGGGTCACTGACACCTGGCCGCACAGGCCGAGGGACTGGATGTTCCGGCGGGCGGCCTCGACGTTCTTCGCATCGGTCTCCAGGCCTTGCACGATGAACCGCTCGTTGGCGCGGAGCGCCGCCGTGAGAGCCCCGTTCCCACAGCCCACGTGCACGATCAGGCCGCCCCTGACGCCTGTGGCGTCGAGTATCTCCCGCGCCCGCTGCTGCTCCGGGGCGGCACTGCCCGTGATGCCCAGTGCCAGGGCAAGTGCAGAGAACCAGACTCCTCGTGATCCGTTCGACATGGCCTGTTGCCTCCTGCGCACGCGCCCTCGCCTCATTCTCGCAGCCGTCCCGGCCGGCGCGAACGACTCTACCACCGCGGGTTGCCGCGTTCAACTGGCAAGCCGCGCTTCTTCCCGCCTTGACAGCCGGCGCCCGCCGCGCTGTAATGCTGGGAGGCAGGAGGCGGCGTCCGATGAGCAACAGGGTCCTTGCGTGGGGGATGTGTGCGATGGCCGCGGCCACGGCAGTGCTCGGCGGCGAGGCGAAGCCGCCGCTGCGAATCGGCGACAAGACGCTCGTGGTGTGGGCCACCGTGGGTGACCTGCGCCAGCGCGGGGGCAGCGCGCTCACCATCGAGGATGGCGCCGACCGCTTCGACGCCATCGTCCTCGGCGAGCTGGCACCGGGCAAGTGGATGGCGGGCAGTGACTTCTATCGCCGCACCGAGCGCAACCAGCAGGCCTGGCCCGCCGAGACCGCTGACCCGACGACCCTGGTGCAGATCGCCGTCGTCTACCGTGGCAAACAGGTCACGCTCTACCGGAACGGCGCGCAGTATGCCGCCTACGCGATTGGTCAGGCCCAAGAGTTCGGGCAGGACAGCTTCGCGGTCATTGGCTTGCGCCACGTGGGGTCGGGCGATGGCGCGTGCTTTGCGGGCACCATCGCCGACGCGCGCATCTACGGCGTGGCCCTCACCGCCGAGCAGCTTGCGGCGCTCAAGCCCGGCCAGCCCTCCGACCCCAAGCCCCTCGCCTGGTGGTCGTTCGCCGACGGGAAGGCCGAGGAGCGCATGGGCACATTCCCCAACACGAAGCTCTTCGGCAACGCAAAGGTCGCCGACGGCAAGCTGGTCCTCGACGGCCGCGGCAGCTACTTGGTGAGCGCCCGCGGCGAGGTGCCCAGTTGGCGGGGGCGCGTACCGCCCGTCCAGGGCGGGAACCTGATCGCGGACGCCCGCGCCCTCCGCGCGCGGCTCCTGGCCGACCAGCACCGCCCCCGCTACCACTTCGTCAGCCCCGAAGGCGTCTGCATGCCCTTCGACCCCAACGGCGCAATCTTCTGGAAGGGCCGCTACCACCTCATGTACATCGTCCAGCACGGCGGCC
>VGYV01001002.1 GCA_016872855.1 Planctomycetota bacterium | reverse complement strand
GCGGATGAGCGCCAGACGCTCGGGCGTGTTCTCCATGTGGCGCATCTGCTCGAACAGGCGGTCGAACTCGGGGCTGGCGTAGTTTGCGTTATTCTCGCTGCCTCCGCGCTTGCGGGAGTTCGCGCCGTAGAGGAGGAAGAGGAAGTTCTCGGGGTCTGGGTAGTCGGCGAGCCAGCCCCAGACCATCACTTGGAAGTTGCCCGCGCGAATCTTCTCCTGGAAGCGGTTCCAGTCGGTCGTCTCGCTCACCAGGCGGATGCCGAGCTTGCGGAACTGCTTGGTGACGAAGTCGAGGCGTGGCCGCGACGCGGCGCCGGCCCAGCCGTTGACGAAGCGGAGCTCGAGCGGCTTGCCGTCGGGGCCATAGCCGCCGGGGTAGCCGGCCTCGGCGAGAAGCTGCTTTGCCTCGTCGAGCGAGCGGCGCACGGGGCGGCCGCGCGCGGCGTCCCAACGGTAGACGAACGGGTTCATCCCCGCCTCGCCCTCCTCGTGGCCGAAGATGCCGGGCGGCGTGAGGCTGTGGGCAACCGTGGCGCGGCCGTTGAGGAAGATGGCGATCTCCTCCTCCACGTCGTAGGCGATGCTGATGGCCTGGCGGAGCTTCTGCTTCGCCTCGCCCAGGCCGCCGATGACTGGGTCGTCCATGTTGAACGCCACGTAGTGGATGGAGGCGGAGGGCGCGGTGAGGAGGCGGATGCCCTGGCTCTGCATGTCCTCCGACAACACGGCATCGCCTTGCGAGGTGAGGGTGACGGCCTGGTCGAACACGTCGCTGCTGATGCTGCACGCGTCGTAGTAGCCCTGGCGGAACTTGTTCCAGCGTGGCACCCACTCCTTCTCCATGCGGTACACGGCGCGGTCCACCAGCGGCAGCCGCGCCCCCGCATCGTCGAGCATGCCCGCCTCACGCATCTCCTTGTAGAAGGCGTGGGACGCGGGCAGGTCGGGATAGCGCTCCTCGCGGAAGTTGGGGTTGCGCTCCAGCAAGATCTGGTTGGTGGGGTCGAGTTCGGCGAGCACGTATGGCCCTGTGCCCACGGGGTTGCGGTCGAAGGTGATGCCGCGCTCCAGGAGATGACGCTGGCTGTAGTATTCGATGGCCTCGGACGGCACGGGGGCGAAGAAGGGCATGGCCAGCCAGTAGAGCATCTGGGGGTAGGGACGGGACAAGACGATCTCGAAGGCGTAGCGGTCCACCTCGCGCACCCCCGGGAACGGGAAGGCCGCGTAGTCGAGGCGGATGGGGTCGAGCCGCTCGTCCTGCTCCTGGTTGTAGAGGGGGCCGGCGGCCGCGGCGCGCCGCTTGCGTTCGGCGGCCAGGGCCGCCTCGATGGCCTCACAGTACTCGGTCAGGCCAAGCACGTTCTGCTTGAGCGTGGGCAGAATGGGGTTCTGCACCCGCGGGTCGGCCAGCCGCCGGATGGCGTGAACGTAGTCGGCAGCGACCAGCTCGCGCGTGCCCTGGGCGAAGCAAGGATGGTCCTGGTACTTGATCCCGGGCCGGATGCGGACGGTGTAGACCGTGGCCTCGATGGTCTTGCCCTGCCAGGCCACGGGCCGCGTCTCTGGCTTCGGCACCTCGGTCGCCGTCAGGGGCACCAGCTCGTAGGGGCGCTTGAGCAGGTGGTACTGGAAGGGCGGCTCGACGATCTGGCAGAGGATCTCGAGCATGAACGCGCCGTAGGCGCGGCCGGGGTCGAGCGTCTCGGGCTCGGCGGTGAACGTCGTGTAGTAGACGTTCGCCCGCTCATCGGATTCGGGATAGGGCGAATTGCAGGCCGGCAACAGGAACACGACGGCTAGGCAAGACTGCCACGCAAGGGAACTGCGTCGCCCGCACGACGGGTGCAAATGGCCACTCCTCTCTGCCCGCCTGCGGCCTACGTTCCAGGTGCACGGCGGGGTATCTATGGCACGGGCTACTACCGCATGCTATCGCCGTCGGCAGCTCAGAGTCAAGTCCAGTCGGCAGAAATGCCCTGGCCCCCGAAAGCGCAGGTCTCTCCGCTTGACGTTCCTTTCTTGCGTGTCTGGCGCCGACCGGGGTATGATTCTCTCTAGATAGTGGCTCTCCGGGCTTTCTTGTGGGTGCCCACAAGGGGGGCGCCAAGCCGAGGAACCCTTCTACCTCCCTCAGCATAGGCATGGCAAGGACTTACGCCGAAATACACCTGTGCCGGCGCTGGATC
>VGYV01001001.1 GCA_016872855.1 Planctomycetota bacterium | reverse complement strand
CGGCTGGAGCATGGACGACCATCACCCCGCCGGCTTCCGCGCCGCGAAGCTCGGCGCCCCCGCGACCATCTTCCATCACGCCCCCTCGCCCTACGGCATCCCCTACGGCTGCCTCGTCTCCCGCAACGTCGCCAACCTCATGTTCGCCGGCCGCAACGCCTCCTGCACCCACGCCGCAATGAGTTCCACCCGCGTCATGGGCACCGGCTGCTCGATGGGCCAGGCCGCGGGCACCGCCGCCGCCCTGGCCATCCGCCTGGAGACCGGCCCCAGCGGCGTGGCCGACCGTATCGGTACCCTTCAGCAACTCCTCCTGCGCGACGACGCCTATCTCCCCGGCGTCCCCCAGCAGTTCGGCCCGCTCACCACGCAGGCGAAGCTGGCCGCGTCACAGGGCGACCCTTCGGCTCCGCTCAGGGCAGGCCCCGAGCCCCTCCGCGACGGCACCAACCGCCCCGTTGGCGACGCCCCGCACCGCTGGCCCTGCCGCGTGGGCGACTGGGTTGCCCTGGAGTTCGCCAAGCCCCAACACGTGACGACCGCCACCGTCGTCCTCGACAGCGCCCTGCACTGCAACATCCAGATGAGCTACCACCAGCGCGACGACCAGCTCACCCGCCTGCCCGACGAACTGCCCCGCGCCTTCCGCATCGAGGGCGTGAGAGAAGGCGGCTGGGTGCCGCTGGTCGAAGCCACCGACAATCGCAGCCGCCTCGTCCGCGTCCCCGTCGGCCAGACCCTTGACGCCGTCCGCTTCACCCTCGACGCCACCTGGGGCGCTGACGGGACCCACCTCTACGCCTTCTACCTCGACTAGATAGTCTCTGTTGCGGAAAGCCGAATTCGCCGAACTCGGGCCGTGCTCGGAAGCCAAAGACTGGCTGAAGCCAGGACTCCGAACGCGTTCGTTCCTCGTTTGGAGTCCTGCCTTCAGGCAGTCTTGGCTTTCCGCAACAGAAACTAGATAGCTTTCAGAGACTCGGCGTCACGCCTGTGGGGGCCTCAAGACCGCCTTCAGGCGGCGAGATGGCCCGAAGACGCCGAATCGCTGAAAGCCATTTACGCTGTGTCCGACAATTCGGGCCGACGGCTTCTGGCTTGTTAGCCCCGCCTGGGGCGACGGAGTAAAGCCCGTCCTGAGGTTGCCGAAGGATGAAGCGAAGCGGAACCGTGGGGGAAGGACCATAGCAACCCGCCCAGCCCCGCTGCGGGGGCTGGGTGCCTGTGGGGGCTGGGTGCCCAATGTCGCCTAGGCCGAAATGTGACACCGGATCACGCCATACGACGGGTAGGGGGCGCTTCTGGGCGACACACAAGGCTCACCCAGAAGCCCGTAGAGGCGTCCCGGAGGTGCGCGCGGGCGTCAGGGGCCGAACTACATAAATATAGCACCTTCCTACACTTCTGGCGATTCGGGGTGGCCTCGAACGGTTCGAAGGTGTCAGAGGTCTAATGAGGTCGTCCGGACGCGTCCTAGGGCTTCCTACGCAGTTTTTTTCTGACGCTCCGTAAGCCCTTGCGGTGCAAGCGCTTAGCAGTTGAATATAATGTGTCGCTGGACCGCTGCGAGGAACTCCCTCCCGAACGTTCCAATACGTTCGGGAGGGTAGTTCGCGTGCCGGGCGCCAGTGCAAGCCACCCAGAGTCTGCCAAATCCAGTGGGAGGGAGTTGGCAGACTCTTGGCAGACTGTGCATGAGGGCCGCCGGGATTGGCTGCGCCCAAGGTTACCCTCCCGAAGGTATTGGAACCTTCGGGAGGGGATCCGAGGTGTTGGAGCCTTCGGGAGGGCGGTTGCCCCTGTTCTTGTCCCCCCTATTGTGGGGGGCTGTACTAAGGCCGCGGGGCCGGGCGCCGCGGGCCGTAGGCCGGCGGCTCATCGCCCAGCTCGAACGCCCCGATGTCGGGCGCGGCTCCTCGGAAGCCGTCGTTGAAGCCAGGAAGTCTCACGCCGCGGTCAATGGCCGGGCTCTCCTTCCGCAGGGTGAAGTCGCCCTTGGACGGGTCGGCGAAGCAGGGGTCCCCGGCCACGCCGTGCTTCCAGAAGCCCAGGCGCTCCTGCGCGGCCTTCAGGCGGAGCCGGTCGTCGCCCCACTTCATGAACCGCTCGGGGTCCAGGGCATTCATCAGGTCGTAGTCGTACGAGTTGGTCGGCTCCTGCCGCTTGTCGGACAGCATGTAGCCGTTGACGTT
>VGYV01001000.1 GCA_016872855.1 Planctomycetota bacterium | reverse complement strand
CGGGTTCGCCGGTGGCGAAGACCGCGGTATCGTCACCGGCATCATCAATACGGTGGACGTGGCGGACCCGGCCCCGGGGGTGGATGCCACCATCGGCGCTATGTACTTGGAGGGCCACCTCGCATCTGGACTGACGGCGGAAGGGGCGATCACGGGATTGTCCGTCGCGGGTGACGTGACAGGACCCATCCAGTCCGTAGCGGGCAACATTGATGCCCTTACGATAGGAGGAGTGCTGAGAGCGGATGTGTCAGCAGCGGGGACGGCTGCACGCTTGGGGACACTGGAGGTGCTGGGCGTTGTCGGATTGCCAGGCGAGCCGGCGTCCATCCGGAGCGGTGCTGGAATCAGCGAGATTCTGCTCTCCGCAGACACAGGGGACAACTTCGTTGACGTGGTTGCTGGCTCGGGGGACTTGGAAGTTCTCCGGGTTGCCGGCAGCCTCTCCACGAATCTGGACGCCTCGGGCGGGACGATCAGCGATGTCTTCGAGGTCGGCACCGGCGACCCGCAACTCGCGTTGTGGGAGGCAATTGGCGTGGGCGCTGCCAAGCCGATTGACGTTCTCGTCATTTTCGATATCAGCGGAAGCATGGATGCAGAGATCGAAGAGATGGCCAGACGCTTCGGCAGTGAAGTGGTCCCCGGCGTGCTTTCCGTGCGACCGGACGCTGCCTTTGGGGTGGCCTACTACGAGAGCGAGGTGCACCTGGTTGCGCCCATCACAACGGACACGCAGTACGTCCAAGACGCTTTGGATTCGCTGAGCGTGTACGGGGGCACGGAGAACGCGTACGATGCCTTCTACCAGATGGCGACGGGCGAGGGCAAGCAGGGCGTGCCCCCGTGGCCCGACATTCTGCAGCAAACGCTTCGCGGTCGAGGGACGGACACGGGAGATATCGGTGGAGCAGGCTTCCGGGAGGACAGCACCAGGATTTTGATCCTGGCGACCGACGAGGAGATGGCGCAGAGCAGCCAAGCGACCGCTCAGGATGTGATCAACGCGTTGGAGGCCATCGGCGGGTGGCGCGTGTTGCTGACAAGCAGCTTTAACGGCACGTTGACGAATGTGGACCCGATTATCCTTCAGGAGTTCAGCGATATGACGCCGCCGGAGTGGTATCTCGACACCAACGGCGACAGCACAGTGGAGCTTCCGGTGTTCGTGACGCTGCCCGATGGCACGGGAGGCAGCGCGGGCAACATCGCTCAGGCAATTGTGACCGCGATCCAGGCGATCCCGAGCGCGGTGGGCGTCCAGGCAAGCCTCCAGGAGATGTATGGGTTGCGAGCGCTGTCGCCGCAGGATACGAATGTCACTGGCTTTGCGCTCGGAGAGCCGTTGGACATTGAGACGACGGGGTCCGAGCCTGCCACCATTGTCGGTGGCGCCGCCGTGTCGAGCGGTCGGTTGTCTGCTACGGCCAATTTCCGCCTGCACCTGGACACCGACGCCACCTACTGGGACATCGCTGTCCAGCCGGATTCGGCGAACAGGAGCGTGGTGGACCTGGCGGAGGACGTGCGCGCGGCAGTCAACGCCACCCTGCTAGGCCAGGCCAACGAGATCACCGTTGTCGTGGACGACGATACGAAAGGCCTCCGGTTTGCCACCACGGATCATGGCTCGGCCGCATGGCTGCGTCTTGAGGTCCTGAATCCGAATGATCCGGCCATCGCAGAACTGGGATTGGCGCCCGACGCGAATGACTTCGGCCGGGATGCGACGATTACCATCAACGGCTACGGGAACGTCGTCAGCGACATTCAAAACGATGGATCCACGGTGGTTTCCCTGACAGATGGAATTCCGACCCAGGCCGAGGAACTCACCGCGGCACTTGGCTGGACCGTCGGAGGCGCGCCGGCAACCGGGGATGCCCAGTTGAACGACCTGGACCAGAACGTGAGGTCATATACGGATGGCGACAGGATCGCGATCGTCGGAACCAACGCCGACGGTTCGTCAGTGACGGCCGTCTTTAGATATGGCGCCGGCGCCGATGGAACCACGGTGGACGAACTGCTGCAGACGATTGACAGCGCCATGCTCGACGCGACGGTCGTCATGGATGAGGCCGGTTTCGTGCGCGTCGTGGCTGACGCGGCCGGCGACGCCCAGTTGAGTCTGTCCCTGTCGGACGATGCGAACAACCGGGGGAGCACGGAGTTCAGGTCGTTCATCGTCAC
>VGYV01000999.1 GCA_016872855.1 Planctomycetota bacterium | reverse complement strand
CGGAGAAGCGGCGTGGCGCGGTATCGCAACGCCCTGATTGGCGAGCTGGCGCGCCAGTTCGCATACACCCCCCGGAAGCGCAAGGCCGAGCAACTCGGCCGGCTGAGAGAGTTCGCCCCGAAACTCATCCCCTCCCAGTCCTACCCTTACGACTTCGTCGTCTTCCAGATCACGCGGTTCCGTCCTGACGACGCGCCGCACGCGGTGTTCGACGGCGCGTCGCTGAAGGGCGACCTGATGACGCTCATCCACGAGGTGAGCGATTCGCTGAACCTGGCCGCGGAGAGCGCGGGCGGGCCGGTGCTGCCCCTGGAAGAGGTGCGGCGCGCCTACGACGTCTCGCTGAAGACCCTCCGCCGCTGGCGCGCGCAGGGCCTCGTGGCCATGAGGTTCGTGTTCGCCGACGGGCGCAAGCGCTCAGCCGTGCGCCAGGCCGACCTCGAGGCCTTCGTGGAGTCGCACCCCGAGATAATCGGCCGCACGCGCGCCTATTCGTATCTCGACGCCGCGACCCGCCGCGCCATCCTCGCCAGGGCCTTCGAGCTCTCCCTCGCCCAGGAGCTCAGCGCGGCCGAGGCCACGGGACGCCTCGCGCGCGAGTTCGGCTGCGCACACGAGGCCGTCCGCCGCGTGGTTGGGGACTACGAGCGCGAGCACCGCGAGACGCCGATCTTCGCCGCCCCGCCGCAACAGTTGACCGATGAGGAGCGCCGCCAACTCCTCGCCCTCTACCGCAACGGCTACCAGCCGCGCGAGCTGGCACGTTCGTTTCTCCTCGGCAGGACGACGGTCGCGCACGCGATGCGCGACGCCGTGGCCGACGAAATCCTGGGGCACGCCTGGTCCTATGTCGAGTGTCCCGACTTCGAGCGCCCCGGAGCCGAGGAGAGGATTCTGGGCGACCTGCCTGCCGCCGGCCCAGACGAGCGCCAGATCGAAGGCCCCCTCGACGCCGAGCAGGAAGAGCGCCTCTTCCGCCAGTACAACTTCGTCAAGTTCCTCCTCGCCAAGGCCCGCGAGGAGCTCAAGCCGTCGGAACTGGGCGACGGGCAGCTCGACCGCCTGGTCCACCTTCACGACCTGGCGGCCGTGCTGCGCAACTGCCTCGTCGTCGCCAACCTCCGCCTCGTCGTCCACCTCGCCAGCCGCCACCTCGGCTGCGGCCGCCGGCTCGACGACCTCGTCAGCGACGGCACGGTGAGCCTCATGCAGGCCATCGAGAAGTTCGACTGCGCCCGCGGCTTCCGCTTCTCCACCTACGCGAGCTGGGCGATCCGCAAGAACTTCGCCAAGTCGCTCCCCCGCGAGGCCCAGCACCACCAGGCCGAGCTCACCGGCACCGACGAGCTGATCGAGAACCACCGCGACGAGAAGGCGGCCGCGCAGCCCGAGCGCGACCTCAAGGAGGTCCTCCGCTCCACCGTGGCCGCGCTCCTCCTCGAGCTCGCCCCGCGCGAGCGCGAGGTCGTGGTCGCCCGCTTCGGCCTGGGCCGCCGGGCCGAGACCCTCGAGCAGATCGGCCGCCGCTTCCAGGTCACAAGGGAGCGCGTCCGCCAGATCGAGGCCGCCGCACTCCGAAAGCTCGCCTCCCTCGTTGACCCCGCCCTCGTCCACGAACTCGCCGGCGTGGAAGACTGAACCCGGTGCTTCGGCTTCATCACACCGACAGGGAGACGGCAGGGGCTGCGGACTTCTGCGAGAGAAATGTGCGCCCTGTAGCCCCCGAAGGGGGGCGACCCAGCCGTAGCCCAGGGCGACCGCAGGGAGCCCTGGGTAGGCCGGCCCAACGTAGGAGCCCCCGAACGGGGGCGATTCAGACGGCCATGAATCGCCCCCTTCGGGGGCTCATGCGATGGCGGCGTGGTTCCCCAGGGAGTATGGCCCCGAATCCTGGTAAGCTTCTTCGGCGCCGAAGCTCCGAACGGAGCGTACTATAGCAGCCCAGGGCGAAGCCCTGGGAAAAGTGGACGGCCAGATTCAGCCCTGTAGGGGCGTACTAGCCGCCATAGGTACGATTCGGCGCCCGGGACCACATAGTACGCCCTTTCAGGGCTGACCTACGCGTCACCCTCTTCCCAGGGCTTCGCCCTGATCTTTGCCCACATCTCGGGGCCTTGTAGCCCGCCGACGCGGGCGACCCAGCCGTAGCCCAGGGCGACCGAAGGGAGCCCTGGGATGGCGCGTCCCCCCCATCCAAGCC
>VGYV01000998.1 GCA_016872855.1 Planctomycetota bacterium | reverse complement strand
CGAACTGAGCAATCCGGCCGCGGGCTGGAACTGGACGGCGGAGGGATCGGCCTTCGCTCTCCTGGCCAAGGCCGCGGTCGGCGGGGCCGAGCAGGAGCTCAAGTGGCGGTTCAAGGACGGCGCGCTCGACAAGTCGGACGGCCAGAAGCTCGCGCTCCGCTTCGCCTGCAACGGCCTGCCCCTCGAGCTCCGCTCCGTCTGGTGGGCGCGGCCAGGACGCGGGCCGGTCCACCACGCGCTCCAGATCGCCAACAAGTCGGACAAGCCCGTGACCCTCTTCGAGCAGCCGACGCTCCACCTCGACCTCGCCTCGCCGGACGGCGCGCTGACGATGTGGACCTTCCACTCGGACGGCGGGACGCCGGACCCGGCCGGCGTCTACCGCCACGAGGTCGCGCCCCCCTTCTACCGCCAGGTGCGCACCCACCCAAACGGCGAGTTCATCCCCTACGCTGTCTTCGATGCCGGCGGGAAGCAGGGGGTCTACGTCGGCATCGAGTGGGGCTACTGTCGGCTCGCGGCCGCCGCCGCTGAGGGGGACAAGTCGGGCGCGGTGCGCGTGCGCGGCGGCGAGTTCCCCGCATTCGCCATCAGCGTCGGGCCAGGCGAGACGTTCGACGCGCCCCCTGGCTTCGTGGGCACCTACCGGGGCGACGTTGACGACGCGGGCAACAGCCTGCGGCGCTATCTCTTCAACTACTGCGTGCCCGAGGTCGTCCGCAAGGACCCCACGTATCCCAAGGTGCAATGGAACGCCTTCGGCGCGACGGGCGACAAGCCGGGCAGTTGGAACTCCGTGGAAGCGAAGTACTATCCCCTCATTGACGACATCGCGCCCCTCGGCTTCGAGGAGGTCATGCTCGACGTCGGCTGGTGGAAAGGCCCCACGAGCGCCCCCGAGCCCGAGGGCGACCCTGTGGACTGGCCCTCGGGCATGGCCAAGGCCGCCGCCCACGCGCACAAGGCCGGGCTACGCTTCGGCCTCTACTGGAACAAGGGCGAGGAGATGGCCAGCAAGGAGGGCCGCGACCGCCGCATGGCACACGTCAAGCGCCTCTACAGCGAATACAACGCCGACATGTGGCGCTCCGACGGCACAGGCGGGCCGGTCGTCAGCCCAAGCTATCCCTCGACCAAGGGCTTCTACGCCATGCTCGACCAGCTCGCACGCGAAATCCCCAACTTCCAGTGGGAGAACTGCAACGGCGGCGGCCGCATCAAAGACTTCGGCGCAATGCGCCGCAACGTCAAAATCTTCCTCACCGACACCTACGCCGAGCACCACGTCCGCCAGGCATTCTACGACAGCTCCTTCGCCTTCCCCCCCGCCCAGCTCGAAGGCTGCCTCGGCAGCACCGACGGCCGCTTCCGCCCAAAGGGACCCGTCGGCATGCGATTCGCCTTCCGCTCCGCGTCACTCGGCGCGCCCGAATGGTTCATTGACGCGCCCAACGGCGGCAACGGCACCGCGCCCTGGACCGACGACGAGAAGGCCGCGGTCAGGGCCGCCGTCGCCACCTACAAGTCCCGCATCCGCCCCCTCGTCCGCGACGCCGACCTCTACCACATCCTCCCCCGCCCCGACGGGCGGAACTGGGACGGCATCCAGTATTGGGACCCCGCCGCGAAGAAGGGTGTGGCCATCCTCTTCAAGCCCGCGGCCGGCGCCGACGCGACGAGCATCAAGCTCCGCGGCCTCGATCCTGGTGCGCGCTATCGCGTCACCTTCGAGGACGGCTCGAACCCCCCCGCCGAGAGGGCCGGCGCCGAGCTAGCCGCCGGTCTGCCCGTCACCCTCCCCGGCGCGCCCATCTCCGAGCTCGTCTTCATCGAGGAAGCGCGGAACTGACCAGCCGCGGCCCGACACGCCCCAGTGTTGCCCAGAATCGCGCAGAGTCGCTCAAACTGGCTCGCTCGCCGTATGGCGATTCTCGCCCCTCCGGCTCAGAGTCGCTCAGAGTCGGCCAGAGTCGCTCACCTGTGCGCCCCGCGCCACTCGACGCGGGGGGGGGCGCCACCCCAATCGTCCTCGTGCCTCGCCCTTCGTCCTCGAATCTCCTCCCCCACCCTATGACGCCAGGCCGCCTCACCGCCAGGCAGTACATGCCGCAACTCCCGGTAGCAGTGGCGTTTACGATTTTTCCAAATACTGCTTCGTGCTGCTTGGCGTCAGTTTCGTGCTGCTTGGCCCCCCACGTCAGGGCAC
>VGYV01000997.1 GCA_016872855.1 Planctomycetota bacterium | reverse complement strand
GGCATCCATGCCCTCGTAGTCGAGCATGGTCTTGCGGAACTCATCCACCATCGCCTGCGCTTCATCGGGCGTCTTGATCTCCGAGCGCCGCTTGGCCACGTAGTCGTCAATCATCCCCGTGAGCTTCTCCAACTCGGCGATGCGCTCGGCCAGCTCGGGGTGGGCCTTCTTCTGCTCGGCGAGGTACTTCAGCAGGTCGTGGCCGAAGTCAACATAGGTCTGGATTCGCCCGCGTATGTGGCGGATGAAGAGCATCACCTCGTCGAGCGAGCGGAGGATGTCGTCGCGGCGCTTCTTCTGCTCGCCCCGCTGGTAGATGGGGTTGAGAAAATCGCGGTTTGCACACGTTGCCCGCCCCTTGTAGTGCGACTGCTGCCCCTCGACGTCCAGGATATACTCGCATGGCCCCACGCCCATGGTGTTCCGCACGATGTCGAGGACGGTGAAGGTATCTAGCGGCGTGCCGCCCGTGCGGCCGAGGGGATAGATGACCGCCGGCCCGACCCAGCGGTGAGGCCTGGCGACGGGCTGGATGAAGGTCTCGCCCTTCTGGTCAATCCAACAGGGGTAGAGGAAGCTGCCGAGCACAGTCGTCCAGCGCTTGCGGTTGGCGGGGACGGTGCTGGCGTTGCCGAGCCAGTGCTTCACGAAGTTGCCGTCGCCCCGCTGGGCGATGATTTCCCAGCTATCGGCCAGGCCGTCCTCGCGCTGCCAGTTCATCCGCCACTGGCCGGGGAAGGGGGGCTTCCAATCGAGCTTCGCGATCCTCCCCGCGTCGTCCCTCGCCACGTCGCGGACGTGCCAGATGCCCGGGGCCTCAAGGATAGCTACGTATACCTTTCCCTCTTTGCCGTAGGGGATCGCGGAGTCGTACAGCTTCCTGCGAGCTGCTTTGCCAGCTAGAGTGATGACCACGTCGTCCTCGCGTGAGGTTGCCACCGTCATCACAGCCGTCTCGCCGCCTTCGACGAGGTGGAGAAGGAAGTTATCGCTCGGCACTTTCGCGATGTCTACCGGGAGCTCCTGAGCATCCACCACGATATCGTCGGCGAAGAAGTCCGGCATCACGAGGAAGCGGCACCAAGTAGTGACCTTGAGAGCGGTTGCCCCCTCCCGCGCTTCGGTTCCCACGAAGACCTGACCCATCGGCAGCTCGTAACGCAAGGTCTCGCGCTTGCCATCCGGCTTGTTGTAAGTGGCATCCAGAGCACATGCGCTGGGCGCGTTCTTCACGATCGCCACGGAGGCGAGCTCCGCTTCGCATGAGGTAGGCCCGGCGATTGCCCGCTGCACGAACCGATCTGCCCCTTTGGCGAGTAGCTCCGCACCCGGCATGTCTCGCCGCAGAACCACGGCCATACGGTCATTCATGAGAACTGCATCACCTTTGAACTTGTGCGCAGTATCGCCGTCAGCGAGCTTTGTCCAGCCGTCCATCTTGGCCAGCGCCTGAGGATGGTATGGGTCGGCGGAGTGAGTGCCAGTGTCGAAGATGACGACGCCGGGCGCCGCCGCCTCCACCTTGGCCGCCTTGTCGAAGGGCACGTAGTCGCCCTCGTAGAGGCGGAAGGCGTCCACGCGGAAGGCCACGTTGGCGCGGTTGCAGCTCACGTAGGCGAACCAGCCCTCGGAGAAAGGCTTCTCGACCTTGAAGGTCGTGTGAAGCTCCGTCCACTTGTCCTTCGTGATCGTCACCTTCTCGGCCCGCACTGCGCGGTCCCAGGGCTTGGCCGAGCGCTCGATCTCCAGTTGCACCTGGGTCGGCTCGCCGACGCTCTTGACGAACGCCGCGAAGGTATAGGTCTTGCCCGCCTGGCCGCCTGGGGCGATCTGGCCGAACTGCGCTCCATAGTCGCCCGTCGTCTCGATGGTCACGAGCGCGCTCCGCTTCCCCTCGAAGGCATCGCCATCATCCACCTTGAATGTGGCGTTTGTCCCCTTCCCCTTATCCATTCTCCACGGCCCGGCGCCCATCTCGAAGCAGGGGTCCTCGAAGAGGTTCCTCGGCGCCTCCGAGGCCAGGGCCGCGGAAAGCACCAGAGCGAGGAAAAGCATGGCGAAGGCAAAATGATTGAGGGCAAAATGATAAGAGCCGCTTCGGGGTTCTTTGTGGGTAGCCCCCAGGGGTTGTGGTTGTCGGTCGGCGCGAGCAGCTGGCGATCCAGCGCCGGCACAGGTGTATTTCGGCGTAAGTCCTTGCCATGCCTATGCTGA
>VGYV01000996.1 GCA_016872855.1 Planctomycetota bacterium | reverse complement strand
TCCCTCAGCATAGGCATGGCAAGGACTTACGCCGAAATACACCTGTGCCGGCGCTGGATCGCCAGCTGCTCGCGCCGACCGACAACCACAACCCCTGGGGGCTACCCACAAAGAACCCCGAAGCGGCTCACATGTGGAAGAGCCACTTGTTAGTCCACCTAAGGGAATGAGTGGCTGGCCGTGATGTTGGCTTATGCGGAGACGCTTTCGTGCCGTCGTGCTTTGTCATCCAGAAGTTCGATGAAGGCGGAACCTATGACACACTGTATGATGAGGTGTTCGAGCCGGCGATCCGGGCCGCCGATCTAGCCCCTGACCGCGTAGACCGTGACCCAAGTGTGCAAGTGCCAATCACCCGCATCGAGGAGGGAATGCGGAAGGCGCGCGTATGCTTCGCTGAGATCTCAACTGATAGCCCCAACGTGTGGTTCGAGCTAGGTTACGCGATCTCAATGGGAAAACCCGTCGTGATAGTGTGCTCCGGCCAGCGCGTGTCCTTTCCGTTCGACGTCCAGCATCGCCATGTCGTGAAGTATAGGACAAGCGTTCCGTCAGACTTCCGGGCACTTGGGGCGCAGATTACCCAGCGGCTTCGCGCTGCAATGCAGAAAGGGCTCGAACCTGAACATCCTATGCGCGGTTCTCCCGACCTCGCTGCACATGACACGGAGGCCACGGCTCCTATCGCGGAGGACCTGTCACGGCCGAACAGGACCGCCAGTGCGGCGCTCTGGTACTGCGGCAACGCCGACTGCCCCACCTGCCTCCCTTACGGGTTGGGACCAGATGAAGTGGCATTCTGCCCAGTCATGGTTGAGTCCGCCAAACCAGTGAACTGCTCAGTCTGCGGGCTCGAGATGGCGGCTACTTGCCCCAGATGCGAGCGGCCAGTGTTTGCCAAAGGAGCGTTCTGCCAGTGGCAGCATTGCGGCGCGGCTCTTGTCTACGCGCACAACCTGGAGTTCGGCCGGGGTCAAGCTTACGCTTGGTCAGAACCAGAGCGACAGCGTCGCATGGACATCCTGCGAACAGCAGGAATCGGTTGACAGCGAGGTAGGGAAGCACGTGCCACAGCCCCAGGATCACGCGGTGCGGAATGGTGTTGCCATCGCCGTGGCAAGCGCGGTGATCCTCGCCGTGGTATGGTGGGCGTGGAAGCTCGTCTGTGCAGCCATCTCATGGTTCTGCAAAGCGATGGCGCTCAGGGTGGTCATCCCTGCATGGCTGTTTGGTCTACTTCTTGTCTCAGGGGTTATTGCACTAGGGATGATCCTGAGGACCGTCATCCCCCACGGAGTTCGGGAGCCCAACTGGCAGGATTACGATGTGGACGCCTTCTTCGGTATGATATGGCGTTGGTCGTACTACGCGAGCGGCTCCATTGGCAACCTTTGGTGCTTCTGCCCTAGATGTGATACCGAGCTGATGGCGCGGGAGGACGGCTGGAAAGAGACGCTCTGCACTAACTTCTTCTGTGAAACATGGGGTGCGACCATGGGCCGAGTACCCGGGGACGGGCATACTGTCTTGAGTAAGGTAGAACGCCAGATTCGCAGGAAACTCCGGACAGACGAATGGAAGAAGGTACTGAGCCGAGAGGGTTCCGCACCCAATCCCTGATTTGCGATCGTGAGGTACGATCGTCAGGGGGCGATCGTGAGGGGTCACAGTGGGGGTGGTCGCGGTAGGGACGGCGGTTGCCCACCGCCCCCCGCACGGACCCGTACGTGAGGAATTCCCTCATACGGTTCTTACCTCGGGTGAACCTCGCAACAGCCAAGCCGCTGCTCGGTCCCTGAGCCGCCCACCTGGCGCGAGTGCCCGGCACGGTGTCCGGTTCGCGGGCGGCGGTCCAGGCGTCCCCTTGGTCACCGGCCCTCCCTCCAGGGCCTCCGCAGCCCGGCTGGGCCGATGCGGTCGCTGGGGGTAGGCGGAGGGTTACCGTCCTCGCCCTTTCGGTTGCGAGGCGGGGTCCCAGTTCCGCCCTGCCCGCGGGCCACGCCGCCTCCGGCATTGTTCGGCCCCTTCACAGGTACTATTATGCCGGTTTATCCCGGCGCGTCTCAGATCTACATTTTACACTTTGGCCGCGGTCCGGAGGTTCCATAAGAGACATGCCGCTTCGGGGTTCTTTGTGGGTAGCCCCCAGGGGTTGTGGTTGTCGGTCGGCGCGAGCAGCTGGCGATCCAGCGCCGGCACAGGTGTATTTCGGCGTAAGT
>VGYV01000995.1 GCA_016872855.1 Planctomycetota bacterium | reverse complement strand
CGATTGACGAACTTCTCGCAAACGTGCATCGCTTCCTCGAACGGGCTCAACCGTATCCAGGGGCCAGTCCCTCCCTTGCCAAGGCTAACACGCCAACTGCCGCTTAAGGAGTCTCACGTGGCCCCCCGTTCGATCCAGAATCGTGGCGAGTTATTTAGGCACAGCCCCTCGAAGGCCGCCTCCGCCAGTGCCGCAGTGTAGGCTCCCTGACGGTCCGCGGCGTCCCTTGCCGCATAGTGAGCTCCGCGCAAGGCCAGGTAGCGCCGGGCCGGACAGGTTTCGGATTTCGGATTTCGGATTTCGGACTTCAATCCGCAACGGCCTGCCGTCTCGGGTAGCAGGATGCGGAGGCCCATCTCGACGCACCCATCGAGGCGGGAGAGGGCCGCTAGGAACTCGGCCCGCCGGTCACGGAGGAGCCGGGCCACTTGCTCCTGTGTGTCCAAGAAGCAGCCGTAGCGCAACGGCAGGACGGTGCCCGCGTCGTGGAAGGCTTCCACAACACGGGCAAATGCCGCGGCCCGCGCTACGCTGGGAGCGGCCTCGCGCTCCGCCACCTGCGAGAACGCGGCGGCAAGCCCTTCGACGGCTGCTAGGCGGACGAGCTCGCCGCCAACCCCGGCTGGTGGCCGCTGCGCAAGAGAATGGCCGGCTCGGATGACACAGCACACGAGACACTTCACGCTTGCGCCCCCCAGAGCGCGGGGGCGAACGTGTAGGGGGGCCACGGCCCCGAGGTCTCGAGGCTCAGTCCCTGCTCCGAACAGGTGCCGCCCACGCGCTCAACGTGCCCGAGGAACGCCGCCACGCCCTCCCGCGGCAGCAGGTATGCCCTGTGGAAGAACATCTGCCCCACCTGCCCGGAGCCGCTCCAGGCATGGAGTTTCAGCGGGCGCGCGGCTTCGGCCGCGGGGTCGAGAAGGGCCTGCACCTGCTCCGCCATGGCCCTGCACCACGGCCTCAGACGCTCTCGCACCACGAGGTGCGCCTTCCGGTCCGCCAGATAGCGCGCCCCCGGGCTTGGCATTTCGGATTTCGGATTTCGGATTTCGGGTTTCAATCCGCAATCCGCAATCCGCAATCCGCAATTGCTCAGGCTCGGGTCCTGTGCGCGTAGCCACGCCATGGCTCGGTGGGGGTCCACTATGCCCTTGACGGCCCACTCTTCCTTGCCCTGGACCGAGTCGAGGAAGCCGGCGATCTCCCGGCACTTCTCGCGCACGATTTCCGCCAGCCGCTGCTCGGAGGAGAAGACTGCCCCGAACCTCACGGGCAGCACGCAAGAGCGGGCCATCAACTCCCGCACCACCTGCTGGTGCCGGCAGGCCCGCGGGATGACCCAATCGGGGTTCTGTGTGTTCTCCTCGGCCTTCGTTGCGCCAAACTCGTCGAGCGAGACGCGGCTGACCACGGCGGCGACGGGGCCAAGCTCGATTTCGGCGATGGCGGCCGAGCCGTCTACCCCGGGCACGTCCACGCCGCGCGCCGCCCCGGGGCGGGTGAAGCAATAGAGATACGTGCCCTCGGCGCCCACGCGCGTCCTCCTTCCGTTCCGCGTGCAAGTATGCACGCCCGGCCGGGCCAAGCCGACAGACGACAGAGGACAGACGACAGACAGCAGCCGCGCAGCCGCGGACGCAGGGAAGAGCAGGCGGGGTTCTTGTCTGTCATCTGCCGTCTGTCATCTGTCCTCTGATGCTGGCGAGCGCGCTCTCGATGTGTGCCCGCGTGATTCGCACCCTTGGGCTTTGGGGGTCGGGCTGGCCGCTGGCGCGCTCGACGGCTTCGCGGATGGCGGCGAGGGCCGCGCGGGTGCACGCCCCCTGGATGTCCGCACCCGTGAAGCCCTGGGTGGCGGCAGCCAGATCCTCTGGCCGCACGTCCTCGGCCACGGGCTTGCCGCGCAGGGCGATGCGGAAGATCGCCTTCCGGCCATCCTCGTCGGGCGGCGGAATCTCCAGCAGCACGTCGAAGCGTCCCGGCCGCAGCACCGCAGGGTCCAGGATGTCGGGGCGGTTCGTCGCCCCGAGCACCAGGACGCCGTTCAACTCCTCCACCCCGTCAAGCTCGGTGAGGAACTGGCTGATGACGCGCTCGGCCACGTGGGAGTCGGCGGAGGCCGAGCCGCGGGCCGGGACGAGGGAGTCGATTTCGTCGAAGAAGAGGATACATGGAGCGGCCTGGCGGGCCTTCCGGAAGACCTCGCGCACGGCCCGCTCCG
>VGYV01000994.1 GCA_016872855.1 Planctomycetota bacterium | reverse complement strand
CGAGTCCGCCCTTGAGGCCGGCGTGGCTCGCCCGCGCGTAGGGGATGGCGGGGTCCCAGTTGTACTCCTTGCTGCCGTAGCAGGCGTCTATGCGGTAGCCGTCAACGTCGTATTCGCGGACGTAGTGTGCGGCGACGCGGGCGATGTAGTCCTGCCAGTCGGGGCGGGCGAAGTCGTTGAGCCAATAGTCGAGGTGCGAGCCGTCCTCGCGGCGGAGCATGAACTCAGGGTGCTGCTGGTTGTGGACGGCGTTGGGCGCGCCGCCGTGGGGCACGAGGTCGAGGAGCACCTTGAGGCCAAGCTCGTGCGCGCGCTTGACGAGCGCCTTGAACTCCTCGGCGGTGCCTAACCCGTCCTGGAAGCGGTAGTAGTCGAGCGGCCAGTAGGGACTCTTGAACTCGACGGGCAGTATCCAGATGGCGGTGACGCCGAGCTTGGGGAGGGTGGGCAGCAGGTACTCGGTCGCGGCCTTGAAGCCGCCGAGGTCGGTCCAGTTGCTCCCAATCGTGCCGCCGGGGTGGAAGGAGTAGAGGACGGCGCCGTGGAGCCAGTCGGGGCGGTCGGCGGGCACCTTGACCCCGACGCTATCAAACCAGTCCCAGAGCTTGGGGAGCGCGTCCCAATAGGCGGCGTCAACGACTTGGGTGGTCACGAAGCCGATTTGCTGGGGCACGCCGGGCTTGAGATAGCCCGCGGCGCCGATGCCTTGAACCACGTCGAAAGCGGAGTCCGCCACTCCGTGGCGGGAAACCTCTCCGCCCCGGAGGGGCGGACTCCCTTCCTCGACACGGATGTGGGGGGAATCGTCTGAGCAGGCGGCGAAGAGGAGGGTGCGGTTGGGCGCGAGTTGGGCGAGGAGGGGGGCGATGCTCAGGCCGCTGCTGTGCTGGACGCCTGGCTTCATCGCCGCGAAGGGGAAACTGCGCGGCGGCCAGTGCCTGGGAAAGCGATAGAAGCCGTCGGGCGTGGCCTTGAGGCCCGGCGTGCGGAAGGTGAAGGCACGCAGCTTCACCGTCTCCTTGCCGCGATTCGTCAGCGTGGCCGAGCGGTCCACCCGGGGCAAGTCGGCGTAGAGCCTGTAGCGCTCGACCACCTCATAGTCGCCTAGGGTGATGGCGAGTTCGAGGGTGTCGGGCGATGGCTGATGGCGCTTGACGAGCTTGCGGCCGGGCTTGAGCTGCTCGGCCCAGATGGTCTTCTGGTATTCGCCGATGCCGAAGGAGATGGGGTGGTGGGTGGCATCGGCCTCAGCCAACACCTCGTTGCCGCGGGCGAGGCGGACGAGCGCCCCCGTCGCCTCGTCGAGCGTCAGCTCGAGCTGTCCGTGGCGGAAGCTGAATGACGCCGCGAAGGTGCTCGACGCAAGAACCGCGAGCGCCAGAAGGGCGCGGACAGATCGCTCCATCGCAATGCCTCCCAGGAGATGCGGCCACACAGCCCGCGCAGCGGGAGACAGGTGGTAGCCACGGGCGTCAGCCCGTGGAACGAGGTCGTCGCCCCGCCACCCAGCCCCCCCCCAGGGGGCGGCAGAAGCCTGAAATGCGCCACGTCGCCCAAGGTCTCTGCCGCCCCCTGCGGGGGCTATGCCTTAGACCCCCGCCGATCCACGGGCTTGCGCCCGTGGCTACCCTCTGCCGCCCCATCGGGCTCATGGGCACACAACCAGGACGCGGGGTCACAGCTCCTTCACGCGCAGGTTGCGGAACTCGACGCGGCAGCCGTGGCCCATGAAGCCGATGGGCGCCTTCGCCCGCTTCGCCACACCCTCCAGCCCCGCCTCCTTCGAGATGTCGCAGTCCACGATCACCTGGCCGTTCACCGTGACGGTCCACTGGGTGCCCTTGACCTGGATTTCCTGGGTGTTCCACTCGCCGGCGGGCTTGGTGGCGCCGCGCTTGGCGGGCACCTTGCAGTAGATCGAGCCGTGGTATTGGCAGGGCTTGAGGTTCTTGTGGCCGTCCGAATAGTCGTCGAGAATCTGTATCTCGTGGCCGCGGATGGAGACGCCGTTGTTGCCGCCGGGGCCGAACTTGAACTCGAAGCGGAAGATCATGTCGCCGTATTCTCTGGCGGTCATCAGGTTCCCGCCGCCCTTCTGCTGGCACACGAGGAGGCCGTCCTCGGCCGTGTAGCCCTTGAGGTCGCCCTTCCAGCCTTCGAGGGTCTTGCCATCGAAGATGCTCACGAAGCCCTCCTCGGTCGCCTCGCCCGCCCACGCGGCCGCC
>VGYV01000993.1 GCA_016872855.1 Planctomycetota bacterium | reverse complement strand
TTCTTCCGGTCCCGCGGCTACTTCACCATACGCCCGTCTGGCAAGCTCTAGCCCGAAGAGGCTAGCCCCGGCCAATACGCCGTTGCGCCCCGCCCCCCTCCGCCCTTGTCTTCATCGCTCCACCCTGACGTTGGGCAGCGACTTCTTCAGCTCGGCAATGCCGGCGGCTGTGACCTGCGTGTGCCAAAGGCCAAGCCAGCGCAAGCCCTTCAACTCCTTCAGGTGAGTTAGGCCGGCGTCTGTCACCCGCGTCCGCGTGAGGTCAAGCGACTGTAGCCCCCTTAATTCCATTAGGTGAGCGACGCCGGCGTCCGTAATCTGCGTAGCTCCCAGGTCAAGCCGCTGCAAGCCCTTCAAGTTCCTCAGATGAGCCACTCCGGCGTCGGTGATCTGTGTGCCGAAAAGCTCAAGCCGCCGCAAGCCCCTCAGCTCTTTCAGGTGCATCAGATCCTCATTCGACGCATGACCGGAGATGTCCAGCCCAGGGATCGCCTGCCCGTCTACTTCCTTGGCCACCGCTGCCATGTCGACCTGGCCTAACGGCCTCACCCACCACTCTAGGCAGGAAGGTATAGCGAGCGGCTCCTTTGACGGCGTTGCGCCGACGAGCTTGCTGCCCCCCTCCTCATGAAGAGCCCACACATGAAGCGGAAGTCTGGAGCTGAACTGGCGGCCGGGCATCTTCTCTGACGTAGCCGCCTTCTCCTCGCCGCCTGTGACCAGCGCCGCAGAGAGGGCGAACAACGCCAGAGCCCATTGCCCCGTCCAACCACGTTCAGCCATTGGATTCCTCCTGAAGTCGGCGGGCGACACCCGCGTGTCCCCTCACGCTAGGAGTGTAGCAGGGCCACTTCGCGGCTGCAAGCGGGGACGAGGGGAATCGTGGACAGGGTGGACACGGTGGACAAGGTGGACAAGACACAGGAATGGCGGCCTCCGCCGCGTCCACAGCGTCCACCATGTCCACACAGTCCACATTGCCCACAGCGGTCGCTGGACACGCGAGCCGCGTGTCCCTACGGCTCAAGGCAATGAAGGCCATCCCCCCTTCACCGCGACATTTCCAGCCGCCCAAGCTCGATAAGGCTCTCCAGGTCCTCCCCGCCGCCGGGGAGCCACTGGGCAAAGAGGGAGCGGACCGAGGCCAGGGCCTCGTCGCTAGCTTGGCCGAGCATGCGCGTCACGTCCGCGAGGTCCTGGACGCGGCCTGCTCGGAACTTCATGAGGACGAGGAAGGGCATGGGGAGGACTAGGAGCCCCTGCGCGTCGCGGTTGCTCTGGGCCTCCTTGAGGGCATGAGCGAACCAGGGCTCGCGGCACTCCACAACGTCCACGGGGAACCCGTCGGGTGTGCGCCAGGTGGAGCCGCCGATGGCAAGTTCGCCCAGGTAGCTGAACCCTGCCAACCTCAGCCTCTCCCGCGCCCGAGGGCCGTCCTCGGCGCGGATCACAACGTCCAGGCCGCGGGTGGCGCGTTCGGGCATGTAGAGGCGCGCCGCGGCGGCCCCCGTGACCGCCCACTCGATGGGGCCAAGTGCCGGGGCGATGTCGGGGAAGACCATCTCCGCTGTCCTCGTCATCAGGAAGGCGCGAGCGCTGCCCGAGCCTGGGCGCTGCCGGCGCCGCGCGATGGCAATGAGCACGTGCCGCCGTGTCTGGGCTGTAACCATGAATGGATCATAGCCCGCCGCTCTGGCGCGCGCAAGCGCCACTGAGCCGCCGCACTCCAAGGGGCTGACACATCTTCGCCACGTGCGGCGGCGTAGTCACGCGGGTTGCCGGATTCGCGGCGCGGCGTATAATGGCGGACACCCCTCCCCCTTCCAGGGAGAGGGTAGGGTGAGGGTGGTCCTCTGGGATTGGGGCAGGCGCGCACCCGGCCCCCTGCCCCCTCCCTGAGAGGGAGGGGGGTAAGGGGGGCGCGGCGGGGAGTGTCGAATCCTCCGCCCCACTCGGTGCCGCTCGCTGGCGAGCGGCGCAGCCCAGCGGGGGCGGCACTTCCGGAGGCCGAGGCGTCTGTAAGCGCGCAGCATCGTTCGCCCAGGCCGGCAAGGAGTAGCCATGGTCCACGTGATCGCCAACATCGAGCTGAGGCCGGGCGCCCGCGACGCCTTTCTGAAGGTGTTCCGCGCCCTCGTGCCCACGGTGCAGGCCGAGGGCGGCTGCCTCGAGTATGGCCCGACCCTCGACGCGAGGACCGACATCCGCGCGCAACTGCCCTTCCGCG
>VGYV01000992.1 GCA_016872855.1 Planctomycetota bacterium | reverse complement strand
AGGGAGGGGGCAGGGGGAGGGTCGAGCACCTGCCGTAGTCCCAAGGCCCGACCCTCACCCTACCCTCTCCCTGGAAGGGAGAGGGGTTGGGGCGAGGACGGCAGTCACCCGAAGCGTTGGAGGGGAAGTGTAGGAGGCAAACCATGGCAAGAGTGTTCGGCTCGACGGACATGCGGAACCTGCGCGAGGTGCTCAAGAGCAAGACCCTCGGCTGGCGGCAGGGCGGCATGGTGACGCGGCTCGACGAGGCGTTCGCCCGCTTCGTCGGGGCGAAGTTCGGTATCTCCCGCAACTCGGCCATGACCGGCCTCGCCCAGGCCGTCGCCATCTCGGGGGCCGGTTGCGGCGACGAGGTGATCTGCGACCCACTGGTCCACTTCGGCGGCGTGGCAGCCCTCAGCTTCAACTGCGTGCCCAAGTTCGTGGACGTCCGCTACGACACCTACCTCATGGACCCCGCCGCGGTCGAGAAGGCGATCACGCGGCACACGAAGGCCCTCATCGTGACCAACCTGTGGGGCCTCTGCGCCGAGCTCGACAAGCTCCGCTCCCTCTGCCGCCGACACGGCATTTTCATGATCGAGGACTGTGCGCACGTCATCGGCGCATCCTGGAAAGGCCGCCACGCAGGCACCTGGGGCGACATCGGCGTCTTCTCCTTCCAGCAGGGAAAGCACATCTGCACAGGCGACGGCTGCGTGATGGTCACCGACCGCGCCGACCTCCACCACGGCCTCTACAACGAATGGGCATTCAAGGGCGAAAGCCCATCGTTCCTCACCCTCAACTTCCGCATGAATGAGCTCACCGCCGCCGTCGGCCTCGCCCAACTCGACCGCTTCCCGACCTATCTGAAGGAATACAATGCCTCGCTCGCGCGGCTCAACGAGGCCATCGAGGGCTGCAGGTGGCTTCGCCCGCGCACGGTGCCCAGGCAGGCAGTCCAGGCCGGCTACATCTGGGCCTGCCTCTGGGAGGGGGACCGCTACGGCCTGAGCTTCGACCGCTTCAAGGAGCTTGCGAAGGAGGAGGGAGCCGGCCTCGGCTACCACTTCACCGAGCGTCCCGCCCACAGATTCCCCATCTTCCGCGAGTCAACCGCCTACCACAAGAGGGACTGCCCCATCCGCTGCCCCTTCTACAAGGGCACTTACCGCGTCGAGAAGACCGCCACCCCCAACGCCGTCGAAATCCTCAACCGCGTCATCACCACCGGCCTCATCGAGAAAAAGCCCTCCACCGTCAAGCGCCAATGCGCCGCCCTCCGCCGCGTGATCCGGCGCCTGGAAGCCGAGTGAGGACACGCGATTCAGGAGGGCACGTGAAACCTCCTACGGGCAGGAGGTGCGGCGAAACGCCCGAAGGGCGTGACGGAGTACAGCCCACGGCGATGCTCGCGGAGCCGTGGGTCTGGGCGCGAGAGAGAGGTCCAGCCCCCGAAGTGGGGCGGCGGAACCGTTGAGTTCCTGCGCTCCGCCGCCCCACTTCGGGGGCTAAACCTGGGGTGCCCCCAAAGAACCCTCAATTATGCTGGCGGTGAGCCAGGATCACACTTCGGCCGAAGGCCTCCCCTACACGCACCATGGTGCGATCGACGGTTAGAACCGCGGAGTCTTCGGGACAATCCAGAGCGGTGATCACGTGCCTCATGGTCAGGCACTGAGCACAACTGATGGGACAGCCCGGATCACAAACGACGCGACGGATCTCCTCTGCTTCTCTTATGTCACTCGCGCTCAATCTCGAGCGTGCAACACCCTGCAGGGCGTCTAGAACCCGCTTGAGCTCTCTGCGACGGGTCGCTAGGACTGGCGATACGTCGCACCGCAGCTCCTGTGGGATGGCGGGGTGGGGCATGCTCATCCTGCCTGATAGCGCGTCTCTCTTCGGCGTTAGCCGGTGCAGGCAGCAGCCTGCCCAACTGGGCGTAACCACTATCCCCTTCAGCGTTCGGGCCGGTATCTCGCGGCGTATCAACCGGTCCAGGAAACAACGCAACAGGCACTGCAGCGAGTGCCCCAACTTGCTCTCTGCCTCCCGCTGACTACGTCTCTCTGCCATCTGGAAGAAGGCTGACATGGCCGCAAGCCCTAGGCGGGCCTGTACTGGTTCAGCGTGAACTGGACAAACGGCCCTCGGAAATAAGAGACTCAGACCGACGACTGGCCTTCGGCCAGTCGGAGTTTTCAGAGGCATTGGGGGATAGGCCGAAGGGCTTCAGAGGGGGG
>VGYV01000991.1 GCA_016872855.1 Planctomycetota bacterium | reverse complement strand
GTCCTTCTGGCAATTCCACATGCAGAGCGACGCCCAGAGACGATTCGGGGCGCGGCGCTGGAGACCCGTGGCCCACTCAGCGGCCGAGACGGCCGCCGCCTAACGGTGTCCGAAACGGACCACGCCCAAACTAATTCGTAATCCGTAACCAGAACGGAAGAGGAGGCCCGCGTCTTCTCTGGTTACGGATTACGGATTACGCATTGCGGATCGCCATTGCCTCGCGCCTCGATTGCGGCCAGGACGCTGAGGAGGCTCTGGCCGGCGCCGCAGGTTCGGACGCATCGGCCGCAGCCGACACAGGCGAGGCGGCCGAAGCGCTCGGGGAAGTACTTGAACTTGTGCATCACCCGTTGGCGGTAGCGCGCGGCCTGGGTGGGCCGGGGGTTGTGGCCCGAGGCGTGAAGCGTGAAGAGTGAGAAGGAACAGCAGTCCCAGTTCCTCCTCCGCTCGCCGCGGTTCCACACCGCCTCGTCCACGATGTCGAAGCAGTGGCACGTGGGGCACAGGTAGCTGCACGCGCCGCAGCCCAGGCAGGCCAGGGTCGCCTCGGTCCAGAGGGGGTCCTCGAAGTGCGCGTCGAGCCAGGGCTTGATCTTGTCGGGGTCGAACCTTGGCTTCACCAGCGGCGGCTCGGGCGGCCTGGCGCCGTGGGGCGCGGGCCGGACGACGTCGTGCAGCCGCTCAATGAGGCGGGCGCCCTTGACGGTGAGCGACTTGAGGAGCGCTCCTCCCGTTCGGAGTCCCGCCTTCAGGCGGTCTTCGGTAGGGAAGGCTAACACGTCGCTGCCCGCTTCGCCGTGGGGCGAGCCGCCGACCGAGGTGCAGAAGCAGTGCCCGTGGGGCTCCGTGCAGGCGAAAGCCACGATGGTCGTCCGCTCGCGGTGCTGGCGGTAGCGCACGTCGTCGTAGTCCCACGCGAACACCTGGTCGAGCGCGGCGATGGCCGCGGCGTCGCAGGGCCGGCAGCCCAGGACCACCCGCTCGCCGGCGGGGGGCTCTGGGACGCAGAGCGCCACGTCCTTCGAGCGCCCGTCGTTGAACTCCAGGATGACCTCGGTCTCCGGGAAGAAGAGGCGCTTGAGGGGCAGGCTCGGAATTTCCGATTTCCGATTTCCGATTTCCGATTCTGGCCCGCAATCGGCAATTGGCAATTGGCAATCGGCAATCTCAATTCCGGCGGCCCGGAGCTTCTCGGCGGCAGCGGCCATCCAACCGGCGGGAGCCTGGAACAGCACGGCGTCAGCAGCGGGGGCGGCCATCAGAGGATGCCCTCCTCGGGGTCGTCGGGGGCGAAGGTGGTGTACGGGGCCTTCTCGTCGGGGGAGAGGCCCGAGCGGAAGCCGTAGCGCTCCTCGACCAGCTTCACCATCTTCTGGTTCAGGGCGCTCAGTGGCAGGTGCATCGGGCACACCCGCTCGCACTCCCCACAGCCCACGCACCGCCCGGTGAGGTGCAGGGCGCGGGCGGCGTTCCAGGCTAGGTTGCCGCGAAGGTGGGCGCTCGTCTCGACCCACTGCGGCGTGGATTTTTCGACGATGCATCTCCGACAGTAACAGAGGGGGCAGGCCTGGCGGCAGGCATAGCAGCGAATGCAACTCCCGAGCCGCTGCTCCCAGTAGGCCCAACGCTTGTCGAGGGGCATCGCCTCGATGGGGGCCACGAGGGGATAGCGGTCGGCCTTCTCCGCCTGGGTTCGAGGCACTGCTTCGCCAACGACCACGTCGCAGCCATGCGGCTCGTGGACGTCGCACGCCGTGCACTTCGACAGGAGGGGCTCGCCGACGCCCGTGCAGCGGACGCCGATCAGGACGACGTCGGCGCGCTCGACGACGTGCTCGCGGAGCAGCACGTTCACGGCCCGCAGGTCGCAGCCCTTGACGACGAGGCCGATGCGGCCGAGGGCGCATACCTCCTTCTTCGTGAGGTAGACGGCCAGGTTGGCGAAGCCCGTGGCGTCGAAGAGTAGGCGCTCGACGTCCTCGGCCCGGCGCACGAACGCCGGCGCAGCCGACGGGGTGCCGTTGCTGCGCCCGTAGCCGATCACGACGCCGACCTTGCCTTCGGCAAGGAGTTGGGCGGCGGCCTGCCGCAGCGCTCCGTTGATCGTCGAATCCATCGGTTCAGTCCCTGGTATGATGTCCCGGTCGGTCTTCAAGATCAGATCTCTTCTGTTCTGTCTTTGATCGACCGGGGGGAGAGGTGGCGAAGAAGTGACCAGACCTCCATGCTGGAAG
>VGYV01000990.1 GCA_016872855.1 Planctomycetota bacterium | reverse complement strand
CGTCGTCGTCCTCGTTGTCGAAGCCATAGGGGCGAAAAGCCCAGCGATTCGACGACGACGACGAGGACGACGACGAGCACGAGAAGACGCAGGATCGGGCCGGCGCCAATACCGGGAGTCATGCTCGCCGCCGGGGCAACAGCAGCCGCACCTCCTCGCAGCCCAGCGCCGCGGCGGCGGCGACGTAGGCGGCCAGCCCGAGCCCCCCGGGGATGAGGACGCGCATCGCCCTGGCCACCAGGCCCTGCCCCAACCCCATCGCTCCCAGCGCCGCCAGGGCGCCCCACGCCGCCAGGGCCATGGCCAGGCCGGCTGCCGCCATGCGCAGGATGGCCGGCGTAAGGCCCGCGAGCGCCAGCCGCCGGCCCTGCCGCGCCATCCCGCGCTCAAGGAGCACCTTGAGCAGCCAGGCGTGGAGGATCGAGGCCACACTCGTCCCCAGGGCCAGCCCTCCGTGGCGCAGCGGCGTCATCACCAGGGCCACGCTCAGCACCAGGTTCGCCGCCACGTCAATGGCCGACACGGCCAGCGGCGTCCGCGTGTCGAGCAGGGCGTAGAAGGCGCGCGAGAGCACGGTCCGCGAGCCCATCGTCACCAGGCCCAACCCATACCAGACCAGGGCGAGCGCCGTCAACTGGGTGTCGGCGGGGGTGAAGCGCCCCCACTCGAAGAGCAGCCGCACGAGCGGCGTCGCCAGCACCATCAGTCCCACGCTCGCGGGCAGCATGAGGAACATGTTGAGCCGCATGGCCCGCGCCACCGCGCGGCCGAAACCCTCGTCGTCCTGCGCCGTCGCACGCTCGATCATCGCGGGGAACGCCGCCCGGCTCACCGCCAGCCCGAACACCCCGAAGGGGAGCTGGAGCAGGCGGAACGCCTCGTAGAGAGCCGACATGCTCCCCACCACGCAGAACAACGACGCCAGGATGCGGTCCACCAGCGTAGCCAGCCGTGCCAGGAGCGCCGCCATTGCCACCGGCAGCACCGACCGCGCCACCTTGCGCAGCGCCGGCTGCCCCCTCGTTTCGGATTTCGGATTTCCGATTTCGGATTTCCGCCCCAGGTATGGGGCGGCGCACACCAGCATCTGCACAAGGCCACCCGCCAGCACCCCGAGGGCCAGGCTCCCAGCGTCCAGAGCGCCCGTCAGCAGCACCACGGCCAGGATCATCGCCACGCTCGACGCCACGGGGGCCAGCGAGTAGAGCCAGAAGCGGCGCTCCGAAAGCAGAAGGCTCCCGTAGATCGAAGCCACCGATATGAGCACCAGGAACGGCATCATGCAGAAGGCGAGCACGGTGGCCAGCGAAACCAACCCGGGGTGGTCTCTCGCAAAGCCCGGCATCACCGCCAGAACCAGCCACGGGGTGAAGACCATGCCCAGCGCGACAATCGCCGACCCGACCAGCACCACTATGCCCAGCACCGACCGCAGCAGCCGCGCCGCCTCCGCCGTCCGACCTCGCACCGCCAGCGTGCGGTGGACCGGCATGAACGCGCTCTCCGCCGCCTGCTCGCCCAACACGTCCCGGAACAGGTTCGGCAGCGTGCTCGCTGCCACGTAAGCGTCGTAGATGCCCGACGACAGGCCGAACCACGTCGCGGCAACCTGCTCGCGCACGAAGCCGAACACGCGCGAGGCCATCGTGCCCACGGTGAGCCGCACAAACCCCCGCCCCGCGGGGGCGACCGCCGCCTGCGGCTGCTCCGCGGAGCTTGGCGTAGGGTCGAAGACGAATTCCGTGTTCCCCACCCCCACCACGTCGCCCGCGGCCAGCTCCCGCTGCCGCTCCACCCGCTCCCCGTTCACGAACACGCCCGTGCGCGAGCGATTGTCGCGCACAAGGTAGCGCCCGCCGGCCAGGGCCAGCACCTCCGCGTGCATGCGCCGTTCGCCCGGCTCGGCGAGCACGATGTCGTTCAGGCGCCCGCGCCCGAGCGTCGTGCTCCCGAACAACAGCTCGTGCACCACCTCGCCCTGCCCGGCCCGCTGAACCAACCGCGCCATGAAACGGCCCAACGTGGGGAATGTAAGGGGAACTCAGCCAAAACGGGGAGAGCGACAGGAAATGGGGCATCACCTGCTGTTGCTGATTATACCCCGTCGCGCCGCCTTTGCAAGCGCTCCTCGCAGAAATCTTCGGGTGCAGTAACGGATTTGCGCGCCGAAGCGGGCGTTCCTGTTCGTAGTTCGGCCTTCAGGCGGTCTTCAGGGCTGCCAGGGCGGACAGAAGAGCCGCG
>VGYV01000989.1 GCA_016872855.1 Planctomycetota bacterium | reverse complement strand
GCCCTGCGCCAGGATGTCGTGAAGACTGGCTGAAGCCAGGACTCCAAACGAGGAGGGACCCCGTTCGGAGTCCTGCCTTCAGGCAGTCTTGCCCTGCGCCGACGAGCTGCGCGTTACCGTGCGTCTTTACGCCACTCGCAAGGATAACCGTGAGTGGACGGCTCAATCGCCAATGAGGAACTGGCCTCCTTCATCGCCCTCCACTCCGTCGAGGGAATGGGCGCGGCCTCGCTCGCCAGGCTCCTCGGCCGCTTCGGGTCCGCAGTGGGAGTGCTTCGGGCCACGCCCGACGAATTGGCGTCCGTGCCCAAGGTGCCGCGCCTGATTGCCGAGGGTGTTCGCAGCGCCGCGCGGGGCTTGACTCGGCACCGCGCGACCACCCAGCGCCTGCTGGCCGAAGGGGCGTGGGCGATTCGCCGCGAGGAGGCGGGCTATCCCGAGCGGCTGCACGTGCTGGCCAGCCCTCCCCCACTGCTCTACGTCCGTGGCCGCCTGCCGCGCGGGAACCGCCGCACCTTCGGCATCGTGGGCACCACCGAGCCGTCCGAGCGCGGGGCCGCCGTGGCCGCCGCCGTCGCCCGCCACCTGGCCGAGCGCGGCTGGGTCGTCGTGTCGGGCAACGCCCAGGGCATTGATGCGGCGGCCCACCGCGGCGCCCTCCTCGCCCGCCGGCCCACGGTGCTCGTGCTGCCCACGGGCATCCTCCGCTTTCGCCCACGGCCTGGCTACCCGCCGCCCCCAAGCCTGTGGCGCCTCGCCGCCGCGGTCTCCGAGTGCCACCCCGAGGCGCCGTGGACAACGCTCGCGGCGCTCGCCCGCAACCGCCTCATCGCCGCGCTCAGCGACGCCCTCCTCGTGGTCGAGGCCCGCGAGCGGGGGGGCGCCTTGAGCACCGTGCGCCACGCGACCGCGCTGGGCCGGCGGGCCTTCGTCGTCCGCTTCCGTGAGCCCTCGCTCGCCGCCGCGGGCAACCCCGCCGCCGAGGCCGCAGGCGCCCTCCCCGTCCGCTCCCTCCGCGAGCTCGACGCCCTCCTCGCCCGCTCCGCGGCGCCTCGCGCCCAGCGTGGCCTCCCCTGGTGATGTCTGTGGCACGGCTGGCTTGCCCAGCCGTGTCTTCCTCTGGAAGCGGGGAAGCCGAAGACACGGCTGGGCAAGCCAGCCGTGCCACACCTGTTCGCGAGCGAAGCCGACTCCCGTCGCCCAGGGCCGCTTGAGCGGCAACCCGCGATCGCTATAATTAGTCTCTGTTGTGGAGAGCCCGGCTCGCCAGGCACGGGCAGTGTTTGGAAGCCAAAGACTGGCTGAAGCCACGACTCCGAACGCGTTCTCTTCCTGTTTGGAGTCCTGCCTTCAGGCAGTCTTGTCTTGATGATTCTCTTCACCAGGAGAGGACGGAATGAGGCAAATGTCGTGGCCTGTCGTGGGGACGTTGCTGCTGGCGTTGGTCCAGGGGTGCATGATGCCGGTCGAGCGGCCGGCCGAGGGAGCCCAGTTGCTTGACCTCGAGCTCTTCAGGCTGGATGGACAGAGGACGCGGCTCAGCGACGTGGTCCGCGGCAAGGTGGCGGTCATAAAGTTCGGCAACTCCGAGTGCCACTACTGCACGAAGCAGATACCCCACATGAACCAGCTCGCCGCCGCCTACGCGAAGGCGCCCGTGGCGGTGCTCGACATTGCTCTGCGGGACCCCCTCAGGACCGCGCAGGCATACGCCCAGGCCAATGGAGTGGCCTACACCACGCTGCTCGACCCGCGTGGCACTGCGGCGGAGCTATACAACATCAGCGCCATCCCGGTCACAATCATCGCGGGGCCGGACGGCACGATTGTCTGCCGCAGCCGCTACATGATGACCTTCGGCCAAATGGACTCGCGCGTCGCCCGACTAGTCGAAAGCCTCAAGGCGCCGGGGAAGGAATAGGGGCCCCATCCCGCTCAGGTGACCACGGTCAGCAAGGCGGGGGCAGGTGCGGACGTGCGTGCTCCCTGGCTTCCCTAGCTTCCCTAGCTTCCCGGCTCAGGGGGAGGGAGGGTCAGGCGTTAACCCTGTTAACCTTTCCAGCCGCTTCAGGCCCTCTTGCGGGTAGCCGCTACGGGCTTTCCCCCCTGGTGGGCACTGGTTCCCAGCTCTTCCTCTGAATGGCTTTCAGCGATTCGGCGGCGCCTTCAGAGGGGACAAGACTGCCTAAACGGGCTGTCGATTTACTCGGGCCGAAAATCCATAAGTCCTTGGTACACATG
>VGYV01000988.1 GCA_016872855.1 Planctomycetota bacterium | reverse complement strand
CCTCCACACAGTCGGCGAGGTAGAGGTTGATGAGCTTCTGATACGGGATGCCGGTCACAGCGGCCAACTCCTTGAAGTAAGCGATCACGTCAGTGCCCATCCGGATGGTCACTTGCCGCGTGAGCCGCTTGGCGTAGGGGTTCTTCCTTCCTTTCATCTTGGCGAAATCGTACTCATTCTTCATCTGGCAACTCCTACAGAGGTGTTAGACGTTCGACATACTCCGCCTGCTCCTTCCTTGTAGCCTTGCGGGCGGAGAGGATCCGGATGACCGCTCCCTTCTCGCGGTGGCAGTAACTCACCACCAGGGTACGGAGCCTCCGGCTGACGCCCACGATGGCAAACCGGTCTTCCGACTCGGAATGGGCTTCATCGAAGTACGCCATTGCCTCGCGGTCGCGGAAGACGTTCACCGCCTCTTCGAAGGAGACTCCGTGCTTCCTCCGGTTGGCCACGTTCTTCCATGGATCCCACTCGAAGATCAGGTCGTCCGCCATGACAGTATACCTACGTTGTATTTACAAATCAAGTGGTTGTCCGGTGTGACGCGATGCCCACCTCCGTTCGCAGCTACTCTTCCTCGAAGATGTCGAGCACCACCTGGGCGGTTAGCAGCACGATGAGCTTCCTGTCGCCCTTGTCGGCACGGGCCGGGAGGCTGGGATCCAGGAGCACGCTGGCGCCGTCGGGGATCGTCAGCACCGCATCGAGTCGCGGAGCGTCCAGCCCACGGAGACGCTGAGCGGGCACGTCGAGGACAAGGGTGATAAACCTGCGGTCCGCGCTCACGAAGGGCTGCACCTCGACGGCGAGCCCCTCGGGCTCCTCCGGCTCGCCCTTCTCGTCCAGCCGCCGGATGTACGAGCGATGGACGACGGGCGCGGAAGTGGCACGTTGTGTGTTGTAGCAGGTCAGGCGGGGACACACCAAGAGCCTGCCCTTGCCGTGTCTCAGGACGAGGTCGAGGATGCTCGCTATCTGCTTCTCGGTCACGCGGGCGGCGCGCAGTGCACCACCGCTTGCGGCTTCGTCCTCCCGGGGCAGAACCTGGAGCGTGTCCAGTGCCGACCTGTCGATCGCGAGATGCCGCGCGGACACGTGAACCTGAAGTGCGCGCGTCTTGCGATGGCTGTCGAGGAGTTTCTCGATGTCGTCGAGTACGGGCGGCGCGTTGGTGGCCGTGAGTTGGCCATTGCGGCAGTCGAGCTTGGCACCTGGCGGGCGCTTCGGCTCGAGAGCGCCCATCGGCTGCTTCTCCCACGTCTCTGGGGCGACGGCGTGGCGGAGGTAGCGGCACCAGCCCTGGCCGGCCCTCTCGTCGGGCTTGGCAACAGGCTCGCGCGGGTGAGGGGGCTTGAGGAGGTCGGCGATGTCGAAGACGCGGGTCGAGAGAGCCTGGGCGTCGGCCTTGCGCGGCACGATGAGGACCGCCTTGTCGCGGAAGACGAAGGTCCAAAGCCCGAAGCGGCAGACCCAGCGGAGGGCGTGCTCGGCAGACAAGGCCATCTTCGGAAGCGTCAGGCGCCTCGCCTTCGCGTCCACCGCGGGGTCGAGGCGGATGGGCACGTCGGCGAGCTTGGCGATGCTGGCAAGGGCGTCCTCAAGGGTCGCGTCACGGAACTCGACGGTGATGGGCTTGCGGAGCTTGGCGCGCAGCTCCTGCTCCCACGGCTCAGGGGCCGGTTGAGGCGGCTCTGGCGGCAGGGCGGGCAATCGTGCCTCCGCGGCCCGAGTCCAACTTGGCGCGGCGAAAAGGGGAAGGAATAACGCTGCGGCCACGACGGCAACCCGCTTCATCGTGCGTCCTCCTGCCAGGGCTTGTGTCCCGCCAGCCCCCGGACGCGGACGCCTGGATTCTACCACGCGAGCCGGCGGGGTTCAAGGTGCATGTGCCGCCAGGAGCCATGATTCCATACTTGTTCAAGTATGGAATCATGCGACGGCCGCCCTCCGCCGCCTCCGCCGAGGCAGCAGGTAGCGCAGGGGCAGTGGACTTTTTGGCGACTGCGCGGTAGTATCAGCGGGGCTTGCATGGCAGCGGGGGCCAAGGTAACCCTCATTCTCGGAGGTCATGAAGATGAGATTGTGCTACCTGGTGGCAATGACATTCCTCTCCGCGCTTGCGGCGCGGGCAGCCGCGGGGGCAGAGGCGAAGCGGGGGGCCACGCAGGCGGTGATGGTGGAGAAGGGGCCGGAGATTGACGGCACGCTCAAGTCGCCACTGTGGCAGCAGTGCCCGCCTCTGGAACTG
>VGYV01000987.1 GCA_016872855.1 Planctomycetota bacterium | reverse complement strand
CCACCGCCCGCCTCAAGCTCATCGCGGGCGACGTCCGCCGCGTCACCCCCATCGCCCGCGGTCGCCAGCGGGGGCTGGGCTCCGACTCAGGCTATGCCAACAGGGAGGAGAAGAAGCCCCAGTTCGAGGAAAAGGCTTTCTTCGAGTACCACCTGTACACCCTCCAACGCCCGACCACCATCGAGAACAACCAGACCAAGCAGATCGAGTTCATCACCGCCCAGGGCGCCCCGGTTACAAAGGTCTACACCTACGACGGCGCCCTTCTCCAGGACGACTGGTGGTACTGGTGGCGCGACTACGACCGCCGGGACGAGACCTATGGGGCCAAGTGCCGGAAGACCGTGCGCGTGAACCTCCAGTTCCAGAACAGCAAGGACTCGAACCTCGGCATGGCCCTGCCGGCCGGAATCGTGCGCGTCTTCAAGCGGGACGAGGCGGACGAGTCGCTCGAGTTCATCGGCGAGGACAAGCTCGGCCACACCCCGCGCGACGAGCGGGTGCGGCTCTACATTGGCGACGCCTTCGACATCGTGGGCGAGCGGGTCCGCAAGACCTACGAGCGGCCCGAGCGGAACGAAATCCGCGAGAGCTTCGAGATCGAGCTGCGCAACCACAAGGACGCCCCCATCACCGTCGCCGTCCTCGAACACCTCTATCGCTGGCGGAACTGGAAGATCGAGAAGAGCAGCGTGCCCCACAAGCAGCTCGACAGCCAGAGCATCGAGTTCGCCGTCCCCGTCCCCGCCAATGGCACGGCCACGGTCGTCTACACCGTCCTCTACTGGTGGCCGCGCTGGTGGTAGCCGCTCGGCATCCGCGCGAGCGCGAGGCGTTGGCGCAGGAACATTGCAGAGTTGAACAACTCCGCAATGTTCCTGCGCGCCGTGGACGCTCGGCGGGGGCGCCTCGCGCTTGACCCGCCTCCGCATTCATGCTTTCCTGTTGTGCGCACAGGATCCTTGCCCCGCGGTGTTCCACTGCCTCTGGAGGAGCTATGCCCATGAGCAATGCGCACCCGACCCGCCGGCAGGCCCTGGCCCGCGCGGGGATTGCCGCGGCGGGCCTAGCCGCCGGCACCGCACAGGCTATCGAGCCCATCGTCCGCAAGGGGCCGGCACGGCTCAAGCTGGGCGTGTGCGCCTACAGCTACCGCCAGCTCCTCACGCGCAAGGAGGAGCCAATGACGCTCGAGGGCTTCCTCGAGAAGGCGGCGGAGCTGGACTTCGATGGCGTGGAGCTGACCTCGTACTACTTCAAGGACACGTCGCCGGCTTTCCTCCGCCGCATCCGCGCGCGAGCGTTCGCCCTGGGGCTCGACGTGGCTGGCACAGCCGTGGGCAACAACTTCTGCCTCCCCGCCGGCCCCGCGCGCGACAAGCAGGTCGAGAACGTGAAGAAGTGGGTCGAGCACTCCGAGGCCCTCGGCGCGCCCGTCATACGCATCTTCGCCGGCAGCAAGCAGAAGGACCAGAGCGACGAGGACGCCCACAAGATCCTCGTCGAGACCATCGAGGAGTGTTGCGCCTACGCCGGCGAGCACGGCATCTTCCTCGCCCTTGAGAACCACGGCGGCCCCACGGCCACCGCCGAGGGGACGCTGGGGATTCTCCGCGACGTGAAGAGCTCCTGGTTCGGGGCGAATCTCGACACGGGGAATTTCCACTCGGCCGACCCCTACGCCGAGATTGCGGCGGTGGCGCCCTTCGCGATCACCACGCACGTGAAGGTGGAGGTGAGCGCGGCGGGGCAGAAGGCCCAGCCGGCCGACTTCGCGCGCATCGTGAAGATTTTGCGCGAGGCCGGCTACCGCGGCTACCTCTCCATCGAGTACGAGGCGAAGGAGGACCCGCTCACGGCCCTCCCGCGGCACGTCAAGGCCCTGCGCGAGGCGATGCGCGAAGCGTGATGCGTGATGCGTGACAGGATGGGGGAAGTTAGCGCATTCTTCAGGGCACGCGGGAGACGGGACGCGGCACATGCCCGGGGAGCGAGTGATCGTTAGGGGAAGAAGATGATGGACAGCAAGGCGGTCAGCCGGGGCCGGTGGCTGGCGCTCATCGCGGGGTTCCTCGGCTGGTTCTTCGCCGGGTTCGTGATGGGCATGTATCCCATCATCGCGCGGCCGGCGCTGGTGAGCCTGCTGGGGGGTGCGGACGACAAGCTGATCGGGGCCTGGAACGGCTGGATAACGGCCTGCTTCCTGCTGGGCGCCGCCGCAGGGGGGGCGGCGTTCGGGTGGCTGGGCGACCGTATCGGGCGGGTGCGGGC
>VGYV01000986.1 GCA_016872855.1 Planctomycetota bacterium | reverse complement strand
GACTTACGCCGAAATACACCTGTGCCGGCGCTGGATCGCCAGCTGCTCGCGCCGACCGACAACCACAACCCCTGGGGGCTACCCACAAAGAACCCCGAAGCGGCTCATTTGTAGGGCGTTGCACTTAGCCCGCATTTCTCACCAGCTTCGCAGGTGTCTGCCGTCCCTTCGGGACTTCTCTATCTCTGGCGCACGAGTCTCGCAGTCCCGAAGGGACTGGAGCGGGTGGCCGGCGGCTTCAGCCGCCGGATCGCAGGGAGGAGAACGCCCAGCCCCGACGGGGCGGCACGACAGAGCGCCCCTTCCGCCCCTTCGGGGCTGCGCCCATGGTATCCCCTTTCCGGCGGCTGAAGCCGCCGGCAACCAACTGCGCTCCCTCTGGGAGCAAGACCAATTGTCTCCCTCTGGGAGCAAGACCAACTGTGCTCCCTCTGGGAGCAAGACACCGGGATGGCGGCGATCTTGTCCCTTCATTTGTAGGGCGTTGCACTTAGGTCTCGTGCCACCAGCCGGGGAAGTCCGCCTCCGCGAGGCCGAGGCGATCGCGGTAGAACCTGCCCAGGCGCTCGCGGCTCTTCCCGCCTGGACGCAGGCCCAGGAAGTCCGCCGCATTCTCCCCGAAGAAGCGCTCCGCCACGTCGCGGTGCGGGGCGAGGATTTCCGCGAACCGCCCGTTCGCCTCGAGCCACTCCAGCTCCACCTCGCCGTACATCAGGCACAGGTGCCAGTCGCTCCCGTTCATGATCCGCTGGGGCACGGCGGCGTTGAGGTCGAGCACCTCGAACAGGCGGTTGGCGTATGCCTTTCGCTTCTTCCGCTCCCGCTTCGGCGGGGGCAACTGGCAACTGCGGTCCGCATACACGTGGGGGCGCTCGCCCATGAGCCTCGCGATCTGGTACGCCCAGTCAGCCTCCGTCCCCTTCTCCGAGTCCTTGAGCGTCTGGAAGTGGTCGCCGCCCATGTGGGCGAGGTTGAGGCGGAGGCCGGGATACTTGTCGTCGGCGAGCACGGGCGCCCAGTTGAGGGGGTGCGACTGGTTGGCGGCCGACTTGTCCGTCCTGCTGGCGCCGTGGGGGCCGCGGGAGCCCTGGGGCGAGGTGTGGGCGGTGATGGGAATCTCGCGCGCGGCGCACGCGGCGTAGAGCGCGTCGAGGGCAGCGTCAATCCTCCCATACGTCGCGCCGTAGGCCCGGTGCTTCGCGGGCAGCCACTCGTCCTTGCTCTTCTCCACATTCTTGCACGGGTAGAAGCCCATGAGCGGGTAGAGCTTGACGCCGATGAAGCCGTGGTTCTCCACCAGGTCCACCACCTTCGCCACCTCGGTCCCGATGTCGTGCGCCGCGGCCCGCAGGGGGCAGAAGGGCGCGAACAGGTGGATGCGGCCACGATTCTCCACAATCACCTGCTTCTTCCACTCGACCCGGCACTGCGGATAGTCGGCGCTCGGCCGCCACATGAACCACGCGGGGTCGTCCTCCAGCCACTCCTCGAAGTCCGTCATCAGCGGCACGAACAGGCCGATCGCGTCCTTGTCATAGGAACTCAGGAGCATGGGTGCCATTGCTTCCTTCGGCATCGTGAACGTCGGCCAGAACTGCTTCCCCGCCATCTTCAGTTGGCACACCAGATCGTAGGCGTCGCGGCCAAGTATCTGCCTGAGCACGAACTGGAGGACGGGGCTGATGTCCCCGCCGCCCGACGTCACGAAATTCACCGCCCACCGCATGAGCCAGTTCGGCAGTTCATTCAGCCCGAGCCAGGCCTTGACGAACTCCTCGCGCTCCACCACGTCGGCCTGCATCAGATGGCAGTGGATGTCAATCCTCACGCCCATCGCTCGCCTCCTGAAACAAGACAGCCGAGTTGTCACGGGCACCCGCGTCCGCTCCACCGGACGCCCGCATGGTAGGCAAGTGCATCCCGCCTGTCAAGTCCACCGTTTCGCCAACACGCCCCCCAGTGTTGGCCACTGTTGCCCAGTGTTGCTCAGAGTCGCTCAATCGCCGTTTGGCGATCCTCGCCCTTCCGGCTCAGTGTCGGCCAGTGTTTGCCAGAGTCGTTCAACCTTGCGCCACGCGCCACCCGCGCCGGGGGCGGGGGGGCTGCCCCGTTCGCCCTCCGGCCTCTCCTTCCCCCCAGTACAACGAGTTTTCCCCCCAGAGATGGGCGGCCAGGAATTGTAAAGAATTGTAATTCGCCTCAACCGCCCGTCCCTACTGCACTTACGCCGCCAGCAACTCTCGGCCACCCATCCCCAGCGGCGCGTCCCCCTCCCCGGTGCCTC
>VGYV01000985.1 GCA_016872855.1 Planctomycetota bacterium | reverse complement strand
CTACATCGAGCTGGCCGAGCAGAAGGGGGGCGGCGGCACGTCCGCCGAGCGCCAGCTCCGCTACCTCCAGCGCGCCTACACGAGTTGCAGGGACGTGTTGCGCATGACCACCACCATGCTCGACGTCACGCGCATGGAGAAGGGGGCGCTCGAGCTCCACCGCGCCCCGCTGGACCTCGAGCCCCTGCTCCGCGAAGCCGCCGCAGAGGCCACGGCCCTTGTCGCCCCCTCCGGCGGCTCAGTCGAGGTCCAGTGCGACCCCGCCGCCGGCGCACCCGAGGCCGACCACGAGATCGTCCGACGCATCCTCAGCAACCTCCTCGCCAACGCGGCCAAGTACTCGCCCCCCGGCTGCCGCATCCGCGTCGGTGCAAGGCCGGGTGGCTCCGCCGCGGATGGCACAGGCACCTTGCCTGTGGCCCACAGGCGGGACGCCTCTGCCACCGAGGGCATGGCGCTCCTCTTCGTGGCCGACAACGGGCCGGGCATCCCCCCCGAACAGCAAGAGGCCATCTTCGAGAAATACCATCAGCTCCCCACCCACCGCGGCATGGGCGGCGCGGGCATCGGCCTTGCCTTCTGCCGCATGGCCGTCCAGGCACACGGCGGCCGAATCTGGGTCGAGAGCTCCCCGGGGCAGGGCAGCACCTTCTGCTTCACCTTGCCCCTGCGCGTTCCACCCTCCCCCACAGGAGACGGCCAGTGAAGACGATTCTGGTGGTGGATGACGAGCCGGCCGCGCGGCAGCTCTATCGCGACGCCTTCGAGGACGAGGGTTACTGCGTCCTCGAGGCCGAGGGGGCAGGAACAGCCTTGACCCTGCTGCGGACGGCGACGGTGGACCTGGTGGTGCTGGACATCCACATGCCGGGCACCCATGGGCTGGAGCTGCTCGCACGGATTCACAAGGCCTGGCCCAGGCTCCCGGTCATCCTCTGCTCCGCGCTGCCCAAGCTGTTCGACGACTACGCCGTGTGGGACGCGATGCCGCAGATCGCTGGGCTGTTCGGCAAGCCGGTCGAGCTGCGGGCGCTGCTCGACGCCGTGCGGCGGGCCTTTGCGGCCCCAGTGCCCAAGCCATCCCTCGTCGGCGCCGCCAGCTAGCCCGCCGCCACGGCGAGAAGGAGACGCCCAATGCCCAGCCGCAGACGCCAGCCGCACCCAAGCCCCGCCGGCCCCCAGCCCATTGGCGGCCACAGCCGCAGGGTGATGGTGGTCGAGGACGAAGAGGGCATTCGCACACTCCTCGACACCGCGCTCACGGCCAACGGCTACACCGTCCGCACCTTCCCCGACGCCGAACAGGCCCTCGCGGCCAGCCGCGTGGACGAGACCGAAGTGGCCGTGGTGGACATCCGGATGCCCGGAATGGACGGGCTGGAGCTCTCCCGCGAGCTGCGCGCGCGCGACGCCGAGCTGCCCGTCATCATCATGACCGCCCACGCCGACATGGACACCGCGCGCGAGGCCATCCGCCTCGGGGCCTACGACTACATCGCCAAGCCGTTCGACGTGGACGACGTGTTGCTGAGCGTGGCTCGCGCCGCCGAGCGCCGCGCGCTCCTCGCCGAGAACCGCGCCTACCAGCGCGGCCTGGAGGCCCGCGTCGAGGAGCGCACACGCCAGCTCTCAGAGGCCATGTCCCACGTCGAACAGTCCTTCCACGACATCCAGAAGGCCCACCTCGAATCCATCTTCGTCCTCTCACGCGTCACCGAACTCAACGACGAGTACACCGGCAACCACATCCGCCGCGTGAGCGCCTACTGCGAGGAGGTGGCCCGCGGCCTGGGCTGCGACGCCGAGTTCCTCGAGCAGATCACCTACTCCAGCCCCATGCACGACATCGGCAAAATCTCCATCCCCTCCGAAATCCTCGGCAAGCCGGGCAAGCTCACCCCCGACGAGTTCGAGGTCGTCAAGCAGCACACCGTCAACGGCGCACGCATCCTCGAAGGCATCCCCTTCCTCACCATGGCCCGCGAGATCGCCCTCACCCACCACGAGCGCGCCGACGGCGCAGGCTACCCCCGGCGCCTGAAGGGCGACGCCATCCCCCTCTCCGGCCGCATCGTCGCCGTGGCCGACGTCTTCGACGCCCTCATCTCGCGCCGGCCCTACAAGGAGCCCTTCTCCTTCGAGAAATCCCTCGACATCATGGCCCGCGAGGCCGGCAAGCAGTTCGACCCCCGCGTCCTCGGCGTCTTCCTCGGCCTCTCGGACCGCGTGCGCCAGATCGCCGAACAACTCGCCGACGAGTCAGGCCGCCCCCTCCCCCCCCCCCGGCC
>VGYV01000984.1 GCA_016872855.1 Planctomycetota bacterium | reverse complement strand
AGAAGATCCTCCACTTCCAGAGCGACATCGAGCTCGGCGCGGATGGGGTCGTGCAGGTCAGGGAGACGATCCGCCTCACGATCGGGGGCGTGAAGTTCGACGACGGCTTCCGGCGCGACTTCCCCCTCGTCCGCCGCGGCCTCTACGAGCGGAGGAGATACGGCCTGGTCGTCGAAGGAGCCCTGCGCGACGGCAGCAAGGACGAGGTCCTCGTCAACACCGAGGAGGTGCCCGACTACGCCCGCGTCAGCATCGGCGACTATGCGGTTCCCCTGTGGAACGGCGAGCACACCTACACGGTCAACTACAAGAGGACGGGGCACGTGCGCTTCGGCCCCGACTACGACGAGTTGGTTCTCGACGTGACCGGGACCGGCTGGGCGGTCCCGATCGAGAAGGTGTCCGTCACGGTCGCCCTGCCGCAGGGCGCAAGGCCCCTCACGGACCGGGTGGCGGGTGTTATCGGAGCGGGGGCCAAAGACTGCGCGTGGAAGGAACTCCCCGGTGGCAAGGTCTCCTTTGAGGCGACGCGTCCCCTTCGGCCCGGGGAGAGTCTGGCCATTGCGGTCCCTCTGGCGAAGGGCGCCGTGGCGGAGCCCTCGGCTGCGGAGAAGCGCCGCACGTGGGTCCGCGAGAACCTGCCGGCGGTGATCGCCCTGGGCGGCTTCGTTGCGGTTGTGGCGTTTCTCGTTGTCGCCTGGGTGCTCTTCGGCGGCTGGCCGCTCGGGCCGGCGGCGCAACCGCGCGCCGAGCCGCCCGTGGACCCCGACAGCGGCCGCACGCTCTCGCCCGCCGAGGTTGCCTGCGTCCACAACATGGGCTTCGACGAGAGCTGCGTCGCCCCCGCGCTCCTCGACATGGGCGTCCGGGGCTACCTCACCATCGAGCAGAAGAAGGCCGAGGGCGGCGAGCAATACGTGCTTCACCGGCGCACGGAGGGCGACCGGTCGTCGCTGACACCCGACGAGCAGCGCTTCGCCGAGCAAGTCTTCGGCTCCACGCGCTCCAGCCTGATGCTGAAGGCCGACGACCAGAATCTCTTCCGAGCCGTGAAGGCGATGCGGGAGCCGATGGAGAAGGAGTGGGGGCGGAACACGTTCCGCGGCCACGCGCTCCTGCGCGCGCTCGGCTGGGCACTGGCTGCCGCCGCGACCGTTGCCGCTGCCGTCTGCCGCCTGGACAGCGACCCGCAGGCGCTCTGGATCCTGCTCGCCGCGGTGTCGGCCCCCACCCTCGTGCTGGTCTGCTACGGCGTGCGGCACCTCTTCCGGGAGCGGCGGAAGCTCGCCACGAACGACCCGAAGAAGCCTAGCCAGATCGGCTACCTGCTCGACGTGTTGGCCATTGGCATCGGCTCCACTGCGCTCATCGCCTGGCTCTACTGGCTCTCGCACTACAGCACAATCTGGGTGCCACTGGGCGTGTTCGGAATGTGGCTGGCGAATGCGACGGTTGGGCCGCACCTGCGGCGCTACACGCGGCGGGGGCGCCTCGTCATGCACCAGGCGAAGCAGCTTGCCCTGCACATGACCACGAAGCTCTCCGACACCGCGCCGCGGCCCACCGGCCCCGAGCCGTTCGAGTCTTTGCTGCCTTACGCCATGGCGCTTGGCATAGCCAACCGCTGGGCGACCAACTTCTTCGCGCGGTTCGGGCAAGAGGTGGCGGTCGCTGCGATGCAGCCGGGCGAGAGCCACGGCACATCGCTCAAGCCCTACGTCCCGCTGTGGTTCCGGGCGGAGCAAGCCTGGGATTGGATCGGCGACAGGAGGTACACTGTCTTTGCCGAACTCCAGCACCGGTTGCGGAAGAACCTCCCGAGCGGGAGGGCGGCGGCGGCCACATCCTCCTCCGGCTCCAGCAGCCGTCGCCGGGCGACCGTCGCAGCCAGCGGCGCCCGCGGCTACTCGGGCGGCGGCAGTGGGGGAGGGGGAGGGAAGGGATGGTGACGCGGTTCCTCGAGGCGGCCAGCGGCGGCAACCAAAGGACAGCAATGTCGAATATCGAATGATGAATATCGAATGTCGAAGGAAGCGGAGAAGGAGCGCCCGACGCTCGCTTCCTGGTTCATTCAGCATTCGACATTCGGCGTTCGATATTCGTCATTCTCTTCAGCGCATGTGCGCAAGCTGCGCGCATGCTGCGAGGGACGGCCCTGACATCATGAGGAGAATCAAATGCGCCGGTGGTCTTCGCTCCCTCTCGCGGCAATCGCCCTCGTCGGTTGTGGAAGGCTCTCGCGCGTGACGCAAGAGCCGGTCACCCTTGTGCGCGAGGGCCAGCCCGCGGCGGCGATT